>NZ_LXWA01000034.1:0-44816 GCF_001652315.1 Psychrobacter sp. SHUES1
GCTTCTGCCAATTTGCTGTGACGACCTCGACGATGACGATCGTAGAGACTTTCAAGTCCTCGTTCATAATATCGCTTCAATGTCCGTCTGGCAGTTTCAGGATGTATGCAGAGGTCTTTGGCAATATCATTAGTGGCTTTGCCTATACTATATTGGTATAAGATGAGCAGGCGTAGTCGGGCTCTGGGATTGCGCTCAGTCTTTGAGTGTTTGCCAAAGTCATGGTCTTCTAGGTTATGTATTGGTATAGTCATAAGTGGATTATACTATATATCTTGGGTTTGGTATAATATTAAGCTTAGAAAAGAGGTGTAAATGTAAATAAAAAGGGAGTTTAAAATGAAAGGAATCACACGCTTCTCAAACAGCTTAATGGAGAAATATTTACCCGATCCATTTTTGTTTGTCATTATCTTGACCTTGGTTATTTTTGTCATGGGCTTGGGTCTGACCGATTCCTCACCGATACAGATGGTGGCGTTTTGGGGCGAAGGATTTTGGGCACTACTGGCATTTTCGATGCAAATGGTGTTGGTGCTGGTTACGGGTTATGTGTTGGCCAGTAGTCCGATATTTAAAAAAGGGCTCGGCAAACTGGCAAGCTTTGCAAAGTCGCCCAGTAGCGCGATTATATTGGTCACCTTGGTATCCCTTGCCGCTAGCTGGATAAACTGGGGCTTTGGCTTGGTGATTGGCGCGTTATTCGCAAAAGAATTGGCAAAACGTGTCGAAAATATGGATTACCGTTTGCTTATTGCCAGTGCGTATTCTGGTTTTATCATTTGGCATGCAGGATTCTCTGGTTCGATTCCGTTATCCATTGCAACAGAAGGCCATCCATTCGTCGATAAGATTGGGGTGATTCCAACGAGTGCTACCATTTTTGCGAGCTATAACTTAATTATCGTCGCGGCATTGGTCATTATCGTGCCGTTATTAAATCGTCTGATGATGCCAAAACAAGAAGATACGATTACGGTAGATCCAAAACTTTTAATAGACCCTATCGTTGAAGCGCTTCCAGCAAAGTCAGCGATGACCCCAGCGGAGCGCTTAGAGAATAGTTGGATTTTATCCATGGTCATCGGCTTATTGGGTATTGCTTTTATCGTTTACTATTTCGTGCAGAACGGCTTTGCTTTAACGCTCGACTTGGTGAATTTCATGTTTTTATTCCTTGGGATTATATTCCATGGAACGCCGCGTAAGTATTTGATTGCTATTCAAGAAGCAGTCGAAGGGGCGGGCGGGATTATCGTCCAATTCCCGTTTTATGCCGGGATTATGGGTATGATGACGGCTTCTGGTTTGGCCGGAGTGATGTCAGAAGCGTTTGTCAACGTCTCGACAGTGGATACGCTTCCGCTTTTTGCTTTTTTAAGCGCAGGACTGGTTAACTTTTTCGTCCCCTCAGGTGGCGGATAATGGGCGGTGCAAGCGCCAATTATGTTAGAGGCGGCGGAGATGCTCGGTAGTGATCCAGCTAAAGTTGCGATGGCGGTAGCGTGGGGTGACGCTTGGACAAATATGATTCAACCGTTTTGGGCGTTGCCTGCCTTGGCAATCGCTGGACTCAAAGCCAAGGATATCATGGGTTTTTGTGTCATTGTGCTGATTGTCAGCGGCGTTGTGATTGGGCTGGGGTTGTTGTTTTTATAACTAAGATTGTAAGTGATGGCCTTGCCTAGTTTATAGGTAAGGCTTTTTTTTGAAAAACAAAAACGCCTCACACAAAAAACAATATCGCCCCATGAAATGCGCACTCTAATGGGGTATCATAGCTATCCTAAAATTAAATGAATCGCTTAAAGCAGCATTGATAAAGCAGCATATCAATTCTCTTAACCAAATATTTATACCAGACCATTGATATAAGGCGTATTGCCATGCAACAAAAACAGAATCCTATGGAACAAACGCCAAACGCGGTAGAGCATCAACCGGTCTTTATGCCTAGAGTCAATAGTGACAATTTGGTCAAAACGGACATGGTGAGGTTTGAGCGCCACGTGGGGTTTGCCAGTAGACAAAAGAAAAAATCCATCAATGATATGCATCAAGTCATTCGCAAAAAATATGGCTTTAGCCATGTTTTAGAGCTGTCTAGCAAATCTGGCAATAAACTCAGTTTCCCGCTCAGTCCATTAAGCTTAAAAATTACCAATGAGCATGACGGTCAAGCCTATAGTGTCGAAAATGCTTTGCAAGCCAGTAAAGTATTCGAACACGGTGGGCCGTATCTTGACTTACTGACCGTCGCACCAAGACAGGCCAAAAAAGACGAGCGTTTAACAACCTCTGGTGAGCTGATTGGCTATGATTATTTTGGCATGGAGTGGAGTCTTGAACCATTGACTGCGTTTTATGATTGGCTGTATGTCAATGCGCTCAAGCAAAATCCTCAGCTAAATGAGGAAGTCATGCAGTATCAGGCCTTTACTGATCGTGAGTTTAATCCCAAAAAATCTATCCATTGTGCGGCCTATTCGCTAGCGATGTTTGTCGCGCTCAATAAACGTGGGTTGCTTGATGGCGTCGAAGACCCGATTGTGTTTTATGATTTATATCATGACTTTAAAGTCAGTAATACGGCTAAACTTTTGGAAAATGGTTTGCTTTGATGGATGTTTTTAATTAAGTTACTAAGTATAAAGAAAGTTAAGTATAAAAAAAGCACCGAGCTTGCATGGCATGGTGCTTTTTTTTAGCGTGGAGATTTTTTTTATTTCTAATTCATAGCCAGTACTTACAGCAACTCTTTACGCAGCTGGGCAGGCGTTTTAGGCGATAACAAGCTAGGCGCGACATCGAGGACGGTTTTTGCGCCATTCTCTCCTGCTTGATTCATTTTATAAGCAGCGCGGGCATAAGCTACGAGCACGCTGGCGGTAAATTCAGGATTGCTGCCAAGCTTTAACGAAAACTCTAACACTTGGTTATTTTGCGCATTATCCATACCGCTTACGCCACTGCGAATAACGAATCCACCGTGCGGCATCTTTTGATGGTCACGCTCAAACGTCTGCTCGTCAATAAAGTGCACTGTGGTATCGTAATCGGCAAAGTAATCCGGCATGGTGACGATGGTATCGCGTACGCTATCGCTATCGGCGCCATCAGCGAGCACGATATAGCATTCGCGGGTATGTTTCTCGCGGGTGCTTAGCGTTGGCTGCTCACCATTGCGTACTTTTTCCATCGCAGATTCTGAGGGAATGGTATATTGCACGCCTGATTTGACGCCGTCGACGCGGCGTACTGCATCTGAATGTCCTTGGCTTAAGCCTTTGCCCCAAAAGGTGTAGGTTTCGCCGACCGGTAAAATGGCTTCGCCGTATAAGCGGTTGATAGAGAATAAACCGGGATCCCAACCAACAGACAACATGGCGACTTTATTGGCTTTTTTGGCAGGCGTATCAAGCGCGGCAAAGTACTCAGGGATTTTGGCGTGAGTATCAAAACTGTCGACGATATTAAACAAACCAGCGAGCGCTGGGCCTTGCTCAGGCAGATCTGACTTAGAGCCGCCACACAATATCAGCACGTCTATATCATCTTTATATTGGGCAATATCGTCCATCGCGTAAACGTGCACGCTGTCGTCAATCAGAGTGACGGAGGCAGGATCGCGGCGGCTGAATACACAAACCAGCTGCATGTCTGGGCTTTGCTTAATGGCGGCTTGGGCGCCGCGCCCAAGGTTGCCGTAACCGGCGATGGCGACTCTAATTATTGATGTCATTATGATTAGCCTTACGTTGATAGAGCGGACAGTCCATTACTGCTAAAGTGATACGTAACAAGTAACAATGCTATGCAATTCATACTTACTTACTGTGAAGTAAAGTATGCGCAGTAATCTGCCCTGTAATGAATAACTGATTGGTAGAAATGGCATCTATTTTAGAGGATTATGTTTACAAGTGATAGGGCGCGGTCATACTAAATTTCAGATGTGTTTAAGTATGTACCTTATATAATATGACTGCCTCAATGAGTCGCTAAGTTGTTTTTAGTAATGATAAACAGGTTTGGGTTCATCTCTCTTAAAATAGGTACTGAATTTCCTATATAATGTCAGCTATCTCGTTATTGATTATTCATTCAATTCAGTCTTTTTCTTAGTACAAAAAGCTTTTTATTAGGTGAAAATGGCACTTTATGTTTAACACTTCCTCGACTCGTTTAAATAAATATATTAGCGAAAGCGGTATTTGCTCTCGGCGCGACGCTGACCGTTTTATTGAACAAGGTAACGTGTACGTCAATGGCAAACGTGCTCAAGTAGGTGCGCAAGTGGTTGCTGGAGATACGGTAAAAGTTAACGGGCAACTCATTGAGCCACGAGAAGCAGACGATTTCATTTTTATTGCGTTGAACAAACCAGTCGGGATTGTGAGCACCACAGAAAGCTCTGAGAAAAACAATATCGTTGATTTTGTTGGACATAGCGACCGTATTTTCCCGATTGGACGTTTGGATAAAGATTCCCAAGGTTTAATCTTTTTAACGAGCAATGGCGATTTGGTTAATAAGGTGTTACGTGCGGGTAATAACCACGAGAAAGATTATGTGGTGACAGTCAATAAGCCGATAACCGATAGTTTTATTGAAGGTCTAGCAGGTGGCGTACCTATTTTGGGCAGGATGACGAAAAAGTGCCCGGTGACTAAGGTAGCGCCTACCGTGTTTAATATTACGCTAGTACAGGGATTAAACCGTCAAATCCGCCGTATGTGTGAGCATTTTGGCTATGAAGTCGTAAAGCTTGAACGCACACGAATTATGAATGTGAGCCTAAAGGGTATTCCCGTTGGAGACTGGCGAGATTTAACCCCAAAAGAGTTGTCTGTTTTACTGAAATCTATAGAAGACTCTTCTTCAGAAGACAATACTGCTGCTAAGAAATCGCGTAAGTCGCCACGAAAAAAACCGCGTACTGATACTTCATCAAGATCAAAAGAGTCGTCAAAACCAGCGGGCGCAGCAAAGGGAAATGCTAAGCACTCCAAAGATGGCGCTAGAAAACCAGCGGGTTCTAAAGGTAAGCGTCCTTTCGGGGATGGCAAGAAGTCTGGGGGCAATGGCAAACCTGCTGCTAATGGTAAGCATCCTGCAAAAGGTCGAGGTTCTTCGCGGTCCTCAAAACGATAGCCTAATAGGTAATGACTTTTGATGCAGTGGAGCATTTAAGTTAGGTTAGTAACCAAACTAAGTAGTGATATAATGCCGCGATAATCGATATTTTATAAAGGGTTTACATTATGGCTCGTACCGCTAGCGCCTTACACATTTTAGTAAAAGACAAAGAACTGGCTGATGACATTATGGCCAAACTTAAAAAAGGTGCGCAGTTTGACGTGCTGGCTAAGAAACACTCAACTTGCCCATCAGGTAAAAAAGGCGGCAACTTAGGTGAGTTTAAAAAAGGTCAAATGGTACCAGCATTTGATAAAGTTTGCTTTAACGGCGAACTTTTTATCCCACATTTAGTGAAAACCAAATTTGGCTGGCATGTGGTTAAGGTGCTTTATAGAACGTAAGCGTTAGATATTTATTTACTCAATGCACGAAAGTTATATAAAAACGCGAGTCGCTTAAATAATAACGATAAGCCCATCGCTCAAAAAAAAGCACATTACCTCTAGATATTACTGAAAGTTTGGTATTAAAACGTCACAACATGGGCTATTAGCTGAATTTTTGATGATAGGGGGTGAAGTTATTGCTCCGCAGCATTGGCAACTGACTTCAAGTAGGATAAAAGAGGTTAGGAACTTTAAGAAGAAGCATAGACTTGGTATTGCCATTAGGGTAGAGACTAACCGAAATTGCGATTGGAATTACCTAAGTTTGGTTCTACAGTTTATCGAGCGCAGCTCATTCAGCTAAAACAATAGGTTAAACAAGAAATGAACTGATTATCTAGGACAACCCTTTAATTTTTAACAAATACTGTGCTTATCTTTAATTGAGGCCACTTTTTAAAAGTGGCCTCTTTTATTGTGCTATTTTCATCTTTGACGTTTTCTGTCAAAAAGTAGTGCTATCTCATGACGTAGACCTTCACTGTATCAAAAATATTTCAATACTGTATTGATAATCATTATTATTATCTTTATCATGTACAAACTCTAATGTAACAAACCATATATTTATTCACCAAGACTATTAATAAATAGCTCATTTCTCATGATGCTCTACAAAGCTGACATGTATTAGTAAGCACTATTGTCTTGAATAACTGCTTTCCCTTAAATTCTCCTCACTTTCATTGAGATACCATTGATGTTTATGATTACACAAAGTAGAAAACAGCATAAACCTAACCCTTTAAGTTGGTGCGTTAAGCAAACCATGCACCTTTCAGCCATTGCTTCGTTGGCAGTAAGCTCATCTATGATCCATGCTGAAGTATCACAGCAACCAATCAATGACAATGGCATTGAAATCAATCGTGGCGACAATAGGTCAGAACCAAGTACCACGCTACCGACTATCGTGGTCATGGCAGAGACCAATAAACAAGTCACGGAAAATACTGACAGCTATACAATCCCTGTCACTAGTAGCGCCACCGGTATGGGCTTGTCGGCCAAAGAAACCCCGCAAGCGGTCAGTGTGGTCACTAATCAGCAAATCAAAGATCAAAACTCAACCACCCTAATAGATGTGCTTAAACGCACGCCTACTATCCAAGTAAGTAGCGTTGATGGCGCGCGTAATGGCCTTTCGTCAAGAGGCTTTGCTATCAATAGCTTCCAAATTGACGGCTTAAATACCGATTTTGTCCAGCAAGCTGCCATGGGCGAATACTCTGCCAATACCGCGATGTTTGACCATGTTGAAATCGTACGCGGCGCGACTGGTTTGATGAGTGGCTCAGGCGACCCTTCTGCCAATGTTAACTTAATACGTAAACGGGCTGATAGTAGCGTTCCAAAAACAGAGCTATCCGCCAATGTTGATCGTTACGGGCAGTATGGTCTCAGTGTTGACCGTAGTCAGTCATTAAGCGAAAGTGGGGCGGTACGAGGCCGAGTGGTGGCTAGCTACCAAGATGGTGATACCTTTATCGACCGTCAAGAATTGGGTCAAAGTCTGGTGTATGCCACAGTAGATGCGGACGTGGGCGACAGCACCACGGTCAGTGTGGGTGCTAGCCGTCAACACAACAAATCAAAATCAACCATGTGGGGCGGTTTGCCAAACTACCTAAGTGATGGCTCAAAAGCAGATTGGGATACCAGTAAAAATGGCAGCGCAGATTGGACAAACTGGGATTCTGATAATACCTATTACTTTGCAGATATTGATCATGATTTTAATGCCGATTGGAACTTAACCACCAATGCCAGCTATAACGAGAGTGACAGTAGTCCAAAGTTGCTTTATATGTATGCCAATGGCGACCAAGTCGTGAATCCTGATACCGGACTGATTTTTAACCTAAACCCATTTCATGCCGATACCGAACGCAAACAGTTCAATGTCAAAAGCAAGTTAACCGGTAATTTTGATGCGCTGGGAAAGACGCATAAGCTCATCGTAGGCGGCTCTTATAGCAAAAGTGATCTTGATACTTTTACTTATAAGTCACCGCCTGATGGTATATTGCCGCTCCCAGATTTTTCTGACTGGGATGGCAGTTATCCTGAACCAGAATGGGGAGCGCGCAATCGCAGCTCTGATGTCACAACCAAAGAAAAAGCTATTTTTGCAGCAACTCAGCTCAAATTATCGGATCCTTTAGCCGTTATTTTAGGCACGCGTGTGTCTGATTTTGAACGCTCAGGTGTGCAGTATGGCCGTAACGTCAACACGGAAGCCAAACACATCTGGACTCCGTACGCAGGTATTACCTATGCGATTAATGACAATCACAGTCTTTATACCAGCTACAGTGATATCTTCAAACCTCAAACTCAGCGTGATATAAACGGTAAATTCCTCGATCCTATCGAAGGTAAAAACTATGAAATCGGTCTAAAAAGTGAGTCAGATAATGGCGCATTACAAAGCCAAGTGAGTATTTTTAGAATCGAGCAGGACAACCTTGCTCAACTCGATGGCGGTCAAATAATACCCGGCACCGACCTGGAAAAAGCCTACTACGGAGCAAAAGGTGCCACCAGTCAGGGTGTAGAAGTACAAGTGTCTGGTCAAATCAGCGACCAACTGCAAGCGAGTGTTGGTTATACGCATTTCAATGCTGAAGACAACAAGGGCAAAACCGTCAATACTGGCTTTGCTGATACCACGCTGAATCTGTTTGCCACTTATAATCTTGATCATATCATTCCTAATTTAACCATTGGCGGCGGCGTTGACTGGTCAAATGGATACTATGGCATTGTCAAAAACCCTGTGACGAAACAATCTGAAAAGTACGGACAAGATGATGTGACGCTTGCCAATATCATGGCAAGATATAGCTTTAACGACAATCTTGAAGCGCAGGTTAATGTGAATAATTTGTTCAATCAAAAGTATCTTGCGGGCAGCACTTTTAGTGAATTGACTTACGGTGAGCCTTTGAATGTAGTCGGTAGATTAACCTATCGCTTTTAATCGATCGCTTTTCACTTTTATGCCAATCATGACCTTTTACTTTCATACGCAGGCAGTCACATGAGTAAGCGCCGTAGCAGTCATGGTTTTTATCTACCTGAGTTTAAAGTCCTCAGTCGTATTCTTTTAGCGATTATTGGTAGCTATGGCATCGCGGTGCTTACGAGTTTGATGTTTTTGGCCTTACCTATAGATGAGATTTCTGCCATCTATTGGGGTCAAATTGCTAGCGTTGTTGTATGCGCGCTCATCCTTGTCTTAGTATTTTTTTTGCGTCGTTTATGGCTGGCATGGGCGGTGGTCGTCGGTATTGCAGGGCTATTAGGGGTGATTGATTATGTCGCTATTTAGATTTTTTCTTACCATCAGGCTGTTATTATGCCCTCAGACACTACTAAGATACAAACTGCCACAATGAGTAATATTCAGACAAAAAGTAAAAATAAAGTGAAGGGCTATCGAGTCATTTTGTCTGACGTCCATACTTGGTTTGGCCTGTTATTAGGTTGGTTGCTGTTTACCATTTTTCTGATGGGCACGGTCAGTTATTTTAATAATGAGCTGACGGCATGGATGCAACCTGAACTTCCAGCACGCTCTCAACAAACGCTATTAACGTCTTCAGCATCTACGTACAACCAAAATATGACGTATCTAGAAGATAAGTCAGATGGTTTTGCTATGGCAATCGCTCACTTACAGCAAACCCAAGCCCATGCCAAAAACTGGTTTATTGCTAAAGATATTAATGGCGATAATATTGCTCAACGTCTACATATTAATGTGACTACAGATGACAAAAGGCTAAAATACCAGTTTGATACGCAAACCCAAATGGCATATACGCCAAGAGATACCGTAGGCGGTCACTTCTTTTATCGTATGCATTTTGATTTGCATTATATGAGTGTGATATGGGCCAGAATTATCGTCGGTATAGCTTCTATGATGATGTTGATTGCTATTATCACAGGCGTTATTGTCCACAAAAAGATATTTACGGATTTTTTTACCTTTCGTTGGGGTAAGGGGCAACGCTCGTGGCTTGATGCGCACAATGCTTTTTCTGTGCTGCCAATACCGTTCCATTTGATGATTACCTTTACCGGCATCATTACCTTAATAACCTTGTATATGCCGTGGGCAGGCATGGTATCTGGGGTAGATAATGAGCAGTTTTTTAAGGAGATTTACTCTTATCGGGCAGCGGATGCAACCGAGTTACAGGCTGCCCCTATGGTCAGTATTGCTCCATTGCTTGCCACGACACAATCTGATTGGCAAAAACGTAACCCTAATTATACCGTGACCAGTGTCAGTATTAATCATCCCAATACTGACCAAAGTATGATTATTATCGACGGTAAAGCTGAGCATCAATTATCGACGCTAGGGGTGTTTCGTATTTATGATGGACGAACAGGAAAAGTACTCAAAGACAGTCGACCTCCGCCGCTCGCTGTCCAAACACAAGCGGTCATGATAGGTTTGCATGCAGGACGCTTTGCGGATAATTGGCTGCGTTGGTTGTACTTTTTATGTGGCGCAGCGGGCTGCGGTATGATTGCAACAGGCTTAGTGCTTTGGACGGTTAAACGTCGCCGCCAATTATTAACTATAGATAAGCCTGATTGGGGATTTTGGTTAGTAGAAAAGCTCAATATTGCGCCGCTAGCGGGATTGCCTTTAGCGATGATAGGTTTTTTATGGCTCAATCGTCTATTGCCGTTAGAGTTAACAGGACGAGGCAAGTGGGAGGTAGATGGGTTTTTTATTATCTGGGCGCTTGGTTTCTTGCTGACGTTATTACTGTCTAGTCGTCAGGCGTGGCGTCTATTATTATCATTGGTCACTCTATTGCTTTTATTCACACCGCTACTCAACAGCCTAACTACCGAGCGCGGATTGCTTCACAGTATCTTGAGCGTCGATGTGCTGTTTATCAGCTTTGACGTTATGTTTTTTATTCTAGCACTGCTGTTTGCTTATATTACTTATATGGTCAGTTTTAAGAAAGCATCTCACCAGCAAAAAATAAAGTCGCCTAGTCGTTCAAAGCTTCAGATGGAAAATGTATAGTATGTCTAACGCGCTGTTATCTGGATTGCTATTGGCATTTAATCTGCTAGGTATGATGGCATTAATGATGACCAGTAAAAGACATAGGGACAAGTTTCATCATTATGAGCAGAAACGATATATCACTAAACAGCAATGGTTACGATGGCTGGGGTTGCTACTGCTATTGATAGGTTTCATTTTCCCTTTTTTTGCACCTCATACTGGTTATTTTATCGTCGTCTGGTTTGCCAGCTTAATCGTAGCAGCAGGAGTTGTATATTTGAGCATGGTTGTTTATGAAAAATTGGCATAGTCAGTTTATATAAAAGAGCTATGTTAAAAATAAAATGCTGCTATAAAGTTCTCCTGCTTGCTATGTGTCTTGTCCGCCAAAGGCTATGCTAATCTTTGGAATTAAGTAGTTTAATGGTATGACTTGTCAGCAGTTATTCTAGCTGAGCAATTACTCTAACATAGCAATGGCGTCCGCACTGGCACGTTGGCGTTCTTCTGCATTTAACTCTGTCAGTTTTCCTTCTTTCATCATCAGCAAGCGGTCAGCATGCTCAAAATAACCGTCATCATGACTGATAATAAACAGTGTTTTGCCCATGGCTCTTAATTCAGGAATCAGCGTTTGATAAAATACTCGGCGAAAAGCAGGGTCTTGGTCAGCGGCCCATTCATCAAGCAACAGGAAGTCCTTTTGTTCGGCGACAGCGAGCAGCATGGCCAAGCGTTTGCGTTGTCCTTGTGACAGCTTGTCGGTAGACAATCGATGGTCAGTTACTGTCACTTTATCTTGCAGGTTCAATTTATGCAGCCACTCGGTCACTAAAGACATATCAGGGTCATTGTCTTGGCTGCCAATTAATTGTTTAAAAAGATGTTGATCGCTAAAAATGGCAGAAAACAGCTGCCGATAATTGGTATTGTTATCCGAATCAATTGTCTGCTGGTCTACTTTTACAGCGCCTGTCGTAGGCGTAAAAATACCAGTAATTATTTTTGCAAGGGTAGACTTACCGCTACCATTAGAGCCTATCAAAAACACCACTTCGCCACGCCTCAAGGTGAGATTGACATTTTTTAAAATGCTATCAGTAAGCGTCTCATTTTCAGGTACACCTTCTTGTGTATGGTGGTTTATACCTTGATACCGATAACTCACATTGTTCAGTGAGATGGTCTGCCAGTCATTTGCTGCTATATTGGTTAAAAATGCTGGTTGATAATCAGCAAGCGCCAACGTCTGTATTTTATCTAACGCGACTTGCGCCGTTTGTAAAGTGGGATAAGCGCCAACGGCTTGTAGCAGCGGCGATTGCATAAATAGAATGGTTAAAGAAAAAGTAGTGGCAACGCTCATGGGTATATTAAGATAGTTTGAGACCGCAAAGACGACGCCAATCGCTGCAAACATCATAATGTTCGACCAATTCACTGCTGATAAGTGAAAGGTATCCGCTTTAATAACGCGATCTTTATAGGACTGGGCGTGACTCAAAAAATCATTGGTATACAGTTTTTGCGCGCGGTGCTGATTAAGTGCAAGCTCTTTTCGCCCTTCGATAATAGATTGATAATCTTGATACAAAAGATCATTAATCTCCCTTAATTCTGTTAAGTGCTTATAAACGTGCTTCACCAAAATGGTGCTTATCCAAATCGTCATTACAATCCAAACCATGATGATCAGCAATAGTGGCAATGACAACCAACCCAAATATAAGGCGACTCCGCTAGATAAAATTACCCCTTGAACCAACTCTGGCATACGGACAAAGGCGACGGTAATCGATTGGATATCGGTAGACAAGCTGGCGAGTAGTTGGGCGTTTCCTAATTTGTCAATCTGCGGAACGTTGGTATCGATGATTTGTTTGACCAGCTTGGTTCTGAGCTCATACACAAATCTATGACCCAAGCGGGTTAGGGCATATTGTGATAAAAAAGTCGTGACTAATAGGAGGACGACTAACGCTGAAAAATAGCCTAAGCTCTGCCATGATAAGGTATTAAAAACAGGCTGACTGATAAAGGTGTGGTTAATATAAGCAATAATACCCACACTGACCGCCGCATTGACTAAATTCAGTAAGATAACTTTGAGAAAAGGCAGGCGATAATGCGACCAGATCATATGATATAGAGAAGCTGTAGCGCGAGAGGACATAAGGACTCAATAATAAAATGAATTTTGCGTATTTTTAGATAGCACAAAAGGGAGTAGGTGGCGCCTAATCCCTTTTATTTAACTCTGGTAATGATTCTATAACGATAATTTAATCAGTGTAGTAGTCACATTGGCGAAGCTTAGCGTTTAAATTTAAAAGTCAAACGTCGCTGAAACTTTTAACGCCGTGGGTTCACCGGCATTTAAATAACCAGCATCTGCATAGCCACCGACCGACTGCCAATAATCTTCGCCCGTGACATTGGTTACCATGCCTTTTAAGGTAACATCTTGTCCGGCTAGCACGGTTTTATAGCGAGCTCCAAGATCTAACGTCGTATAACCGTCAACCTTTAAGGTATTGGCATTATCGGCGTAGCGTGGGCCTGTATGAATGATGTCACCTGTTAAGGTTAATCCTTCGAGTGCCGCAACATCATATTCTAGATTGACATTGCTTTGTAAGGTAGGAAGACCAATGACTTTATTATCATCTAACGCCGCATCACCGGTGTCTTTTTGTTTGGCACTTAAATAACTGACCCCCGCATTTAGGCGCATATTTTCGCTAGGACTACCAAATACGGTCAGTTCTACGCCTTGGTGACGGTTTTTACCAGCAGATATAAGGGTGTTTGAAGCATCGATATAGTCACGTGCGGCATCAGTACGATATATTGCCAAACTACTGCCAATAAGCCCGTTGTCATACTTCACGCCAATTTCAGTTTGTTCGCTTACATAGGGAGCTAAGTCTTGTCCTGCATTGGTAACAGGATTGCCATTATTCTCTAGAGGTGCTCTTTTTCCCGCTGCAAGGCTTTCAATATAGTTACCGTAGAATGACCAGTCCATGTTCGGTTGATAGACAATACCGATACTTGGGGTCCACTCACTCTTATCATAATGAGCCGTTTCTGCCTGCGTGTTGGCATCATAGCTGGTGGTTTTTATATTTTGATGACGCACACCCAGGGTGGTTTTCAGTTTGTCATCGAACAGCGATATGGTGTCAGCCAGCGCAAAGCTTTGGAGTTGCTTTTCATTGGTTAATTTTGGATCGTCTAAGTTGCCGCCAAACGTAGTTGTACTTGTAAAAGGGACTTCCGTGTAGTCGGTAGGGCGGTAAAAATTGGTCGCTAGCTGATTGCCAAAATCATATGCGAATGCGCCTTTTTCTTCTTGATCATAGAGGTTTGCGGCCAACACCAAGTTATGAGTCACTTCACCGGTTTGTAATTTACCACGTAGACCAAGCTCGGCACTTTGTACCAAATCTTCTCTAGAGTTATCAAAACGATAAATCGTGCCCGCACCATCAGCACTGTTGACGGTTAAGGTGGCTAGTGAGTTTTCTTCCTCGCCACTTCGTATGCCGTAAGCACCATAAGCGGTGAGATTATCATTAAAATCATATTCACCTCGAATGGTACCAAAGATATCTTTTTCATCTGAGTACGTCCAAGGCTGCGCCCAATTTTTTGAGCCGTCTGGCGCTTTTGGTACGCTAGAAACACCGCCAAGATTGACACTAGGGCGAGTCTCTTTGAGTTTGTTATCTTGCCAGCCCAAATCTGCTGATAATCGGTATTGCTCGCCTTTATAATCTAGACCAAGCGCTGCCAATCCTAATGTTGAAGATTCATCATCGATGGCACTATCGCCATCTTGATAAGCGGCGTTAAAGCGCACGCCAAATGCATCCTCAGTGCCAAAACGGTCACTCACGTCGACGGCAATTTTACCTTGGTCACCTTGACCATAACCAAGCGTTAATTGACGTAGCGGGTCATTACTAGCACGTTTTGGTAATAGGTTAATCGTACCACCAGCATTGCCGCCACTAGGTGCGGCACCATTTAGCATGGCAGAAGCGCCGCGTTGGACTTCAACACGCTCAAATAATTCGGTGGCGATATACTGTCGGGGCAAAATACCATATAAGCCATTAAACATCGTATCGTCTGATGTGGTGATGAAACCGCGCATAAAGTAAGCTTCTTGAAAGTTACCAAAACCTCTGGCCACGCGTACCGTTGGGTCTTTTTTGAGCAGGTCGCCCACGCTTTGTGCTTGTTGGTTGGCAATGTATTCGTTGGTATATGAGGTAGTAGAAAATGGCGTATCCATGATGTCTTGATTGCCTAAAATTCCTACGCGGCTTCCGGTCGCCACTTGGCCACCTTCGTAAGCATCTGGCAATCCATCCGCTGACGCATCCGCACTACTGGTCACTACAATCGTATCAAGTACCACACTTGGTACATCTGATTGACTGTTGTTATTTATATCGGTTTGTGCCCACGCTGCTTGGCTTGCAGCAAGTAAAACGACTGAAGTAGAAAGATGAAAGATAGACAGTGATTTTACTGAAAATGGGTGACGCGCTCTGTTAGTTGCTTTGAGGCAAAATAGAGCAGAATATAGGCGAGACAATTGCATGAATGTTACCAATATGTAAGTTAAATCACTATTATAATGATAAGCATTTTCATTACAATAGTGGCGCGTTATTAATTTTAAAAATTTTTAAAGCCCTAAATAGCGATAATGTTGTCATGTCGTTATTGAAGTATTAACCATATAGGTTACGCTCTAATACGCCGCATCAAATATAGAAAATAAGCGCCGCCAATAATGGCAGCGATGGTGCCAGCAGGTATCTCATAGGGGAATATAAGATAGCGTCCAACCCAGTCTGCTATGACCATTAAGCCCGCGCCTAAGATAGCGGACAGTTGAATTTGACGTTTGAGCTTCACCGCGCCTAATGTGCTGGCAAGGTGAGGAATCATCAGACCCACAAAACTGAGCGGACCCACTGCCAATGTTGATATCGTACTCAGTAATGCTACAAGAATGAGTATCAAGGTTTGATACAACCTCAAAGATACCCCAAGCTCACGGGCAATCCCGCTACCTAGGCTCAATATTTCTAATGGTTTTATGACCATAAAGCTTAATAGGAAAAGTATAAAAGCCAACCCTACTAAAATCCATGCCGTTTCTGGACTGGCAAGATATGTTGAACCTGATAGCCAACTTAACACCGCTTGTAGCCGCTGATCGCCAGATATTTTTACCAGGCTTAATAAACCGCCCATCAATGCGGCAATGGCCACACCAACTAATAATAAATAAGCTGGATTGATTCGACGGGCAAGCCATAAGATCAAGCTAAGGACAATAAAAGCGCCCAATAATCCTGATAATATAATGCCTGTGTAGCCAAAACTGGGTAGGAAAACAAAGGCCAGTACCACACCTATCGCCGAGCCTGAGCTGATACCGAGTACTTCAGGGCTGGCCATCGGGTTACGTGTCAAGGTTTGTAGCAGCACGCCAGCAGTGGCTAGCATTATGCCAGTGGCGGCTGCGCTTAACGTGCGAGGCAATCTAAAGTCAATAATTAAATGTCCTAGCGTACTAAGCTGCCAGCCATTTGAAGTCGCCGTAAAGATAAGTACGCCTACTATCAACAGTATTAAGGCGATTCCCCAACCTATTAAATGAGTGTCACGGCGTTCTGAAACCAAAGTCGGTATAACCTCATCGGTATGTTGACGACTTTGGCTCACGATTAACCATATTACCAATGGCGCACCAAGTATGGCCGTCATTGCATCAGCAGGAATATTTAGGCTTAAATAATGTTGTAATAGCGTCGTGGCATTACTGGTGATCCATAACAACAGCGCCCCAAACACATAACTCAAAAGCAGGCGGTAACCAATACGCCGTACCGAAAATACATTAACCAGCGTGGCAGCCCCTAAGCCAATAAAACCAATAGGGCCCACGCGACTGACGACAAGGGCAGTCAGTAGGGCCACCAATCCCACCACCAATCCACGAATGAGGTTGATAGGAACGCCCAAACTTTTGGCTTGCCTATCATCTAAGCTCATTATTTCTAATGGCTTTAATAAAGGCATTAAGCTAATAAAGGCGACCACACTAGCGGTGCTTAATACGGTAGATACTTGCCAGTTATTCTGCGTGAGACTGCCCGCCGCCCACACCATAACGTTTAAGGTTTCTTCAGCATAATAAATCAATAATAAAGCAGTAATAGCGCCCAATAAAATATTGGTCACCAGTCCGCCAAGCACCAATACCAAAGGATTCATGCGACTAGGCGCAGCTAGAAGAAAAACAATCGCCATACTACCAAGCGCGCCAATAAAGGCGACCCAAAAACTTCCCCCTAACGCCAAACTAGGTAGAAATAACGTGACAATGAGCAGCGCCATGTTTGCACCGCTACCGACTGCCAATGTCGTGTCTGAGGCCAGTGTATTTTTCACCAGCTGTTGTAATAACACACTGACCAATCCTAAAAGGCCACCAGCGGTCAATGCTACCAACATGGTCGGTAGGATTTGTAGCTGGATACTCATGTCCGAAAATGATAGGTCAAACGAGGGGGTGAACAATTCTAAAAAAGTGAGAGGCCATAGCTGATGTACGACTGCATAACTGCTGACTACTGCTAGCAGCATTAAGAAAACGACCATCATATAAATGCGGTTAGCTGACAAAAAATTATTTTTATTCATCATAAATCGGTATGGCCTACAAAAGTGACATTCGTTAAGCGCTCGGCCAAGACATTCATAGAAGCCACGCCACTGTTGTTCCATGTCGCAGGTAGTAAGGTGATACAGCGGCCTTTTTTGCTCGATGCATGCGCTTGATCAAAGGAATAACCCAAGCGCTGCCACACTAAGCTGTCTTCTAATTCAAGTTTGAGAAGGTCACTAAGAGGTTCAACGACCACAAGGCAAGTATCGTCATCAAGCTGCGCTAAATCTCCTAGCATAATGGGCGTAAACCCCCATTGATTGCCATCTGCCAACGCCACTAGCTGTAGTCCCATCGTCTCTAAAGCAGGTTGAAACAAGCTGTTATAAGAAAACATACGCAAATTATTGGTATCGGCAAATTGCACGACAGCCAATTTTTTGATATGAGGATAACGCGCGTGAAAAGTCTGTCCTGCTTGAATGATTTGTTTCTTACTGTTGTCTAAATAATCTTGTGCGGCTTGCGGTTTATTGATAGATCGGCCCAATTCTAACGTCGGCTCTATAAAGTCTTCCCACTTTGCAATGTTGTTAGGACTGGTCAATTCAATAGAGTGGATAGGCAAATCGCCGTACATAGGACGCAGATGCGCATAAAAATCGTTGTCTATGACCAAATCTAAGTCTAGCTGTGAGAGCATTTCAGGATTGGGCTGATAGCGTGTTCCTACGTCGAGAGTCGTATCAGGTATAAGAGGCTTACCGACCCATTCTCTATAGAAAGGTTTATCACCCATAGCAACTGGTGGGTATCCCATGGCAGTCAGTGTCGCAGCAATACCCCAATCAGGCGTCATGACTTTAGGCGCTTTTTGATTGTCTTTAGGCGACATTGCTTGTGGCGCTTGTGGTGCTTGTGAGGTGGCGTCAGACGACTGGCAACCGCTTAACAATAAACTTGAGCATAATGCCACACATAGCCCGAACGAAAAGGTGAGTGCTTTCATATAACCGCGACTTTATGAGTAGTGGTAGGATGGGTTAGTAGGGTAAAATCGACACCAAATATGGAGCGCAGTACATCCTTTTCCATGGTGCGTTTGACATCACTCATATGGCACAGCTTGCCTTGTTTTAGGGCGATAAATTCATCACAAAATCTTGCTGCTAAATTTAGGTCGTGCAGGATAATCACAACACCTAAGCCTTGCTCGTCGACCAATTGACGAATCAGTTTTAACACTTCTATTTGATAGACCACATCCAGCGCCGCTAGTGGCTCATCCAATAGCAGATACTTTGTCTGTTGGGCAAGGCACATCGCCAACCAGACGCGCGCACGCTCACCACCTGACAACGTTGATACTTGACGATCTCTAAAGGCGTCAACTTGAGTGAGGGCGATGGCTTTTTCTACTTGTTGATGATCATCAGCAGTCGGCTTTTGTAGCCATTTTTGATGAGGGTATCTGCCCAACATCACAAGCTCATAGACCGTAAAAGCACCCGCATCAGGTAGATTTTGCGGTAAGTAGGCAAGATGCGTCGCCAGTCTTTTAGCGGAAAAACTTCGCAAATCTGTATTTTCTATTTCAATGCCACCTTGCGTGGGTGTCATCTCTCCTGCCATGGCTTTTATAAGGCTAGATTTACCAGAACCATTATGCCCAATGAGGGCATACAGTTTATTTGGTTCGATGATAAAAGAAGTCGGGTGAAGCAAAACTTTTTTTTGACGAATTAGGCTTAGATTATTGATGTGCATCATAGTGAGCAGTCGAAAGTAAATGGGGCATTTTAAAGAAAAGTAGCTGGTTAATGCAAATGATTTTCATTTTATTTATGGAATTGAAGCAGTTATTGAGCGCGCCAATAGACTTTTATGACCATATCTTGACGAGATAAACCAAGGGTGGATTTTAATCGTTGTCTTAATGACTTGATGTCCGCCGCTTCAAGCGCACCCCATACCTTGCCAATCTTAAGAGGCAATGTCGTTAATCTTGCATGTAATAAGCTCATGATTTGTTCAGAAAGATCGGTTGTTGGCGTTTTAATGATATGAAGTAGATTGTCTTGTAGAAAACGCTCATCATGACCTAAGTGCTGACAGAGATTGAGAGTGTGTAAATAATTGATGTCTTCTGGATCTTCGGTGATAGCAATGACAAGGGGCGGCAACGGATTTTGCCAGTTTTCTAATAGATTGGCGACGGTAGGCAGAGAGGTTTCATCGCAAATTAATAAGCATTGTCCCTCACTGAGGTGTTCTATTTTCTCAGGGTAATCGCGCACCGTTTTTATTGGCATACCGCAGACGAGAGAGCGTGCCCAATTACCACCTGGCGTGTCGCCATGGATATAAACATCTATCCAAGCTTGAACAGACGAGCTGATTGGATCTCGCCATGCTTTTCGCAGGGTGTAGTAGCGCTGTAAAGGTTTATCGTTATTTTCTGACTCACCATTTATGGTAGATAAAACTTCAGCATTTAACTCAAATAAATACGCGTAGCCTGGATGATTGAGTGGGATATTATCGGGTGCTGTGACCACCAGTCGATACATATTAGGGCTGACATAGTAACCATCAATCACACTAAAGTGCTGTTCTTGAAGTTTGATCGTACGCTTACCAAGCTTAGTAGCGGATGCCTGCAATAACGCTATATATTGTTCATGTAGTGTCTCAGCGTCGCTAATAGGCACAAAAAAGTTGATGAAGTATTGATGATTAACACTAGAAATGTTTTCAGTGAGGCTGTTATCTGTAGAACTGCTATCTTTTAACGCATTAGAGTTATTTTGATACCGATTCATCGTCATAACATCTAACAAAAGGCCGTCAGGATACAGCTCTTTTATCGATACTATATCGTACTCGCCGACTGAGGCAGAGGTAAAGGCATTGATAAACATCGCAAGTTCATCTTGATGCTCTTCATTAAGATGGTGAATAAACATGGCTTTATCAGCAATGGCTAATGGGGTTTTATCGGTGTCATAACGAGTAAGCGTTTCAGCCATAAAGGGTCATCCAAGCCAGAAAATCACATAACGGTTCATTCATATAACCGTCAAGTAAGTGGCATCTGAAAATATAAGGTAGCGGAGAATAGAGATAAAAATAGCAAAAGTTTAATCAATAAGTATTGCTAGCCAAGCAAGGCGATAGAATTAGTAATCGATAATGTGAATTAAAAACACCTAAGCGTTATTGATAACCATTAACATCTAGATTATTATTACGTTAATAAGACTGACTGTCAATGCATTTATAAATAGTAAGTTGTGATCTCATTTGTAATGGATAAAATTCATGCTAAAAAGTAGAAGGTGTTCCGTCCTGCTCATCAGTTGTTAAGCCATTGCAAATCAACGCTTCATAAGTTATACAACCCCACTCTCAACTTCGAAAGTGATTGAAAAAAGAAGAGCACCTCACTAATCTATTGTTTTCGACCAAGAATACAATGGAGTTGTGAGATGCCCATAGACGAATTTATCATCAATATCTATTTAATGGTAGAGCAATATTACAAAATAGTCGTCACCAAACTGAGCTATGCTGAAGAAACCGTACAACTAAACTTGGTAAACTAACGACTCAAAGAGGAGTTTACCATGGTCAAGAAAGTAAGAACCTACAGCGATGAATTTAAAGCAGAAGCCGTCAAGAAGATAGCAGACAATAACGGCAATATTTCAGCGACTGCAAAGCAGCTTGGTATAGCGATGCAAACGCTATCTAACTGGCAGAACAAAGCCACTCAAGGCAAGCTTGCAGGGACTGAGCAATATGACCCACAGCTAATGGCCGTGCTAGAAGAGAATAAGCGCCTCAAAAGACAGCTTAAAGTGGCTGAAGAGGAGCGCGAGATACTAAATGAGGAGGGATAAAGCGAAGCACTGCTTCGCCCCGACGCAAGGGGAGAGCTATGCTCGAGTGAGGCGACGGCGTACTTCGCCAAACACAGCTAGTAAAGTACGCCTTTGTTAAAGACAACCAGCAACTCTTTCGCATCAGTAGCATGTGCCGTGTACTACAGATTAGACCCTCAAGTTACTACGACTGGCTGGGTCGTGACATCAGCGCTCAGCAGATACATCATAACCAGTCTGAGCTGCTAATCAAAGCGGCAAACAGTGAAACAAAGGAGCGCTACGGCTTTGAGCGTCTGCATGCGCATCTAAATGAGCAAGGATATGATATCAGCCCATACATGGTCAGAAGTATTAAAGAGGAGCATGGCATCAAATGCCGTCGCCACAAGCGCTTTAAGGTCACTACTGACTCTAATCATAATAAGCTCATCTATGACAACGTGCTCGATCAGCAGTTTGACGTCAACCGTCCTAACGAAGCATGGGTCAGTGATATCACCTATATCTGGACAACCGAGGGCTGGCTGTACTTAGCAGGCGTTAAAGACTTGTATACCAAAGAGCGGGTTGGCTATGCCATCAACAAACGTATGACCGCTGACTTAGTTTGCAAAGCATTGAACATGGCAATTAAGAATAAGAGACCAAGCAAGGGACTAATTGTTCACTCTGACAGAGGTAGTCAGTACTGTAGCCATGCGTATCATAAGATTATTAAACAGCATCAGTTTATAGGCTCAATGAGTGGCAAAGGTAATTGTTATGACAACGCACCCATAGAGAGCTTCTGGGGTGTATTAAAGAATGAGCTTGTATATCATCAGGGCTATAAGACCAGATTTGCTGCTATTACCGATATCATTAGATATATCGAGTTGTACTACAACCAAACGAGAATTCAAAAGGGTTTAGGCTATAAATTGCCAAGACAGGTGTGGTTTGACTATTATCGTCAAGCTGCGTAACTAAAATCTCCCAAGTTTAACTGTACGGATTTGACGGCAGGGGTCAATTCCCAGAATCATTACTGCGAGATGCGATTAGTAGAGGCAACCTTGTGCCTCTACTGTCTCAGATAACTCCTGAACCTGTCGGTTTACACGTAATATGGCCTGCCAATCGTTATTTAATGCCCAGTGTCCGTTTTATCATTGATGAATTCGTACGGTTGTCTTCTAAAGGCCACTTCAATTAGCTAAAAATTAAAGACAGTCATATAAGGAAACTTTATGCGATATTGTGGAATATCATTCAACAATAGAAACGCTTTTGGACTGTTTATTTATACCTACCAATTCTTATAAGATAGCTTTGACATTGAGTCATCCACAAGTATCAATAAGGATTAGTGATTATGCCTGTAGTAAATATTCAGATGTTTGAAGGTCGGGATGAAGCTAAAGCCTCAATCGCCAAAGATGTGACTGAGTCTATCGCTAAACATACAGGGGTAGACCCTCAATATGTTTATGTAATTTTTAATGATGTAAAAACGGAAAACTGGGCTATCTCTGGAGAGCTTTTTTCTGAGACATTAAAAAAATCAAATTAGTAGATATTTTTAAGATATTCATCAAATTAAGATGGCTTAGATTTTCTAGGCCGTTTTTTGATATAAGTAATCACTTTGAAGGTAACTTCCCAAACATTGTTTTTTCAAGAACTATGTTACTTTGAATTTGAGACTTTAATCCTCAAACCTCAAGTTTAACCTTCTCATCTAGCAAGTGAACTACCTCGGAATTGTCGGCGACTTAATATTCTGAGAGAATAAGACAATGACAAGCATACACTCCTGAAATTAAAGAGCGCGCTGTTCGTATTCTAATTAAAGGAGCAAACGACTCCTCCTCGATCATAGATCAAACCGTACTCGCCTCAGTTCAAGCACAACGCCAAGAACAACGAATCAAAGAGCTTGAACGAGAGAGTAGAGAGCTAAAGCAAGCCAATGATATTATACGTAAGGCGGCGGCTATTTTCGTCCAGACGGAGCTCGGCCGGCCGCCCAAGTGATGGTTAAGTTCATCGATTATTATAAAGATACTTACAGGATTGAGCCAATCTGTGATATCCCACGGATTGCCTCATTCACCTATTACCGTATTAAACAGCTAGAGCATCGGTCATCCAGTCTGTTTCATTGGTTTTACTAGAGTATCTTTATTTTTTCTCAGGAGCATGTACTAAATCGACCACGTTCAAATCAAAACCTGACAAAGCGTAAAACTTCATCGGTGAGGACAATAAGCGCATATCACGAACACCTAAATGGCGTAGAATCTGCGCACCAACCCCAATGCTACGGTAAGGCTGCTGAGCACTAGTAGACATAGTTTGGTTGACAGAAGTTTTATCAAGCGCGTCACCTAAATCAATCGGTTGATGATTGCCAATCCAAACTAACACGCCGCGCTCTGAATTATTTATTTCTTCTAACGCCGAACGCACACTCCAGCCGCTACGTCCAGTTGAATCATTTTTAGCAGCAAATAAGTCACGTAACGGTTGAAATCCATGTACTCGAACGGTACTGACGCCTTGACTCACATCACCTTTTACTAAAGCTAAGTGAGTTTCGTCAGCGCCAAACTCACGGAAACGATGCAAGGTGAATGTACCATACTCAGTCTCAAAAGGATGTGAGTCAATTTCTTCCACTGTTTGCTCATTGGCAATACGATAGTTAATGAGGTCGGCAATGGTACCTATCTTGATATTATGCTCTTTAGCAAATATCTCAAGATCATCGCGGCGTGCCATCGTTCCATCAGCATTGAGGATTTCGACAAGAACAGATGCTGGCTCAAGTCCTGCTAAGCGCGCCAAATCGCAGCCCGCTTCGGTGTGACCCGCGCGGTGTAATACGCCGCCATCTTGCGCGATAATAGGAAAGATATGGCCAGGCTGTACAATATCTTCAGCTTTGGCTGAAGAGGCTACCGCTGCTTGAATAGTACGCGCGCGATCACCGGCAGAAATACCCGTAGTAACACCTTCAGCCGCTTCAATTGACACAGTAAAATTAGTATTAAACTTCGCTTCATTGCGATCTGACATTAACGGCAATGCCAGTTGATGGGCACGCGCTTTTGAAATTGTCAAACAAACCAAGCCACGCGCATGGGTAATCATAAAGTTAATGTCTTCAGGGCGCACATGAGTCGCTGCCATGATAATATCACCTTCGTTTTCGCGGTCTTCATCGTCCATCAAGATGACCATTTTGCCCGCACGAATGTCTTCGATAATCTCAGGAATCGTATTTAAGCTCATAGAAGGTCTCAATCTTTTATTATTTATAGGTGTGATTTGGAATATAAAACATTATCTGTCTATTACAGTTGATTTAAACATTGCTTATATATACAGAGACATTTTAACGCTTTTCATCCTAAAGTGTCGTCTCATCTTTAAACTGTAGAAGTTATTTTATAGAAGTGAGTTATAAGCTTTAATTCACTATCAATATGGAATAGCATTGAAAAAAGAAGAGCACCTCACTAATCTAGTGTCTTCGACTAAGAAATCAACAAAGTTATGAGCTGACCTTAGAAGAATTTATCATCAATATCTATTTAACGGTATACTCTACGAAACTATGACCCCTGCCGTCAAATCCGCCCAGTTAAACTTGGGAGATTTTAATTACGCAGCTCGACGATAATAATCAAACCACACCTGTCTTGGCAATCTATAGTTCAAACCCTTTTGAATTCCAGTTTAATTGTATTCAAGCTCAACATACAGCTTGTAAGACTTTACTAAACCTTATCAGACTATTATTTGGTGGTGTTCTAAAAAGTATGCTGACATCAGACATAGCCATAATTGACATAGAAGAATACCAAATCAAACACCTTAAAGTGGTTATCAAACTTCTTTGAGAAGCAACAGGTCTTTCGAACGGCTCGTCGCAATCGGTGTCTAAGGCGACAGTTATTACCTTCTATACCTATGGTGTGCTGTTTGCCAATTCGTTTGTTATCACTTTTAAAGGCGGTTTTAAAGCTATCCCAGTTATCCATGCTAATAGAACCATAGCTGACTTTCAGTTGTTTAAGACGGGCTCTTAGCTTCTTAGCTGTTTTCAGGTCACGTTTGCCCCAAACATAAGCAACAATCTCATTGGTAGCGCGGTCATAAGCATAAATAAGCCAAACTTTACGCTTTTTGCGATACACGTAAGTCCAGAATTCATCAACCTCTAAGCGTTCATAATAGCGCTTCTTAGGCGTAATCTTATAAACAGATGAGCCTATGGTGCTAAGGACTTTACCAATACTAATAGAGGCTATAACGGCTATGTCTCTGACGCCGCAACCTCTAACCGTCATTAGCCGTATGATGTCTTCTATTTTAGAGTGACAGCCATGATAAGTTAAGGCATGGTCGCCAATGAATTGACGTTTGCAGTCCTTGCACTGGTAGTTCTGCTTGCCATAGCTTTTTTTGCCGTGTATCGAAAAACTGGGACTGTGACAGTCGGGGCAACTGATATCTATTTGTGTCTTCATAACCTCAAATATATCATCTTGCTCTGGCTGTCACTCCTCCTTTTATTTCCTCAGCATACTTTCTGACACACCACCATCGAAAAAGGCTACGTGACCTTTTAAGGGGGTATCCCGAATTCTGTGTAACTGCCATTTAGATTAAGTGCTTACTAATACGATCATCAAACATAATCATAAAGCGATTCAAAGCAGACGTCCAGTTACGAATGGGCATCGACCACTTTTTGGATGCCTGCTGGGTGGCTAAGTACACCACTTTAAATGCAGCTTGATCAGAGGGGAACACCTTACGCTTATTCACTGCTGTCCGAATCACGCTGTTTAGCGACTCTATCGCATTAGTAGTATAAATCGCTTTTCTAATGTCTTTAGGATAATTAAAGAACACCGTTAAGCCCTCCCAGTTATTGCGCCAAGACTTAACCACGTGCGGGTATTTCTCGCCCCACACCTCATCAAAGTGCTCAAGATTGGCCTCTGCTATCTCAAGCGTATCAGCGCCGTAGATGGCTTTTAAATCAGCCGCTATTGCCTTCTTATCTATCCAAGGTACAAACTTCATGTAACGCACCATATGCACGATACACAGCTGAACCTGAGCGTTGGGATAAACCGTATTGATGGCATCAGGGAAGCCCTTTAAGCCGTCGACACAGGCAATGAAGATATCTTGTACCCCGCGGTTTTGTAGTTCAGTGAGAACACCCAGCCAGAACTTAGCGCCTTCATTCTCTGATAACCACATACCAAGCAGCTCTTTTTTACCGTTAAGAGCAACACCTAGCGCCAGATAGATAGCCTTGTTGATAATCTGCTTATCTTGACGTACTTTGACGACAATACAGTCTAAATAGACAATAGGATAAACACTGCTCAGCGGCCGGTTCTGCCAAGCGGTGATGTCCTCTAATATATTATCGGTGACTCTTGAGACAAGAGAGCTTGAGATGTCGACATCGTAGAGCTCTTTAATACTCTCTACGATCTCAGTGGTGGTTTGACCCTTGGCGTAAAGGAATATGATTTTATCATCAAGGCCACTAATACGGGTTTGATGCTTACGCACTAAGGCAGGTTCAAAGCTGCCATCACGGTCTCTTGGGGTGGATATCTCAAGATCGCCTGTGTCACTGCGGACGGTCTTTTTAGTGTGCCCATTACGCTTATTAGGTTTATCCGCCTTTTCATGTTTGGGGTAGCCGAGATGGTCTTCCATCTCAGCTTCAAGGGCAGTATCGATAAAGGATTGCATGAGCTGCTTTTGGAAGTCTTTGATGTCATCGAAGCTTTTCATGCTACCAGCCATTTGCTCGGCCAGCTTTTTAATGTCAGATTGAGTAGTCATTGCTTATTCTCCGGTTAGTGGATTATAAGCAGTTACACAGTTTTTAGGAAACTCCCTTTTTTAACAAATACCCTGAATATTTGCTCATTACATGTATGCCAGTTAATATGGACTCATCTCCACTGAACTCTAAAACTATATTATTATCCCAGTAGCAATAAATCTCATTTATATGTATACCACCTATAGTCATCTCATCTCTATGGAAAAAAAACCATAAATTATGAGTTGATAGCACATCACATTCTTCCTTCGTAGGTTTATAAATATGTTCTGTGCTTTTTTTAAAGTAGTCAAAACTTATTCCTAACTTTATACCAGCAGCCTGAATACCTGGAACAATATCTGCGTCCATTACTGGTTCTATCTTTATCATTGAATTGCCCATTAACTGTTTTGATCTCTGCTAACGATTTCGTAGTTATTAATATACATACAATACTAGCAGTTCGAAGCCTGTATAGCGCACCGAACTATAGTTATTACAAAATCAGTTCAATCGTCAGAAAGTTTTAGGCATTGAAATTGCCCGTCCGATTAAGGTGTGTAATTAATCCCAAGTAATACCATGCTTTATCTGTTCTTCAAAATGCATTATCACATAAAATAATCGAATAATTTGATTAGGTACATCTTCATAGCTGGCTAAATAATCTGTACCAATTTCAATTGGTACATAAATATCTGCATCTTCTTTATCTATTAAAAAATGACCATCCGCATAAAATCCTAAATTGTACTGACTAGATAATTTGTCTAATCTGTCATTAATTCTCAATTCATTAAATAGCGAACCTTGATAATTGCCTGAAACTATGATTCCGTAAAGAATTTTTGTAGGTTTTCCATCAAACTGTAAAACAACATCATTATTCCAGCGACAGGCATAAGCATCAAACTCTTTTCCTAAGCTATTAGTACCTTTGTGATGTATGACATACCATAAGCCTTTAGTATTTGATGGCTTGTTATATTCCTCATTATCAACCAGCTTATGTGGTGCATGTTTAAGAAACTCATCAAAGCTTAATCCAATATCAATGCCTGCGGCACTTTTTAATGGGATAATATCAGCATTTAAATGAGGTATAAATTTTTTCATATTTTAAGCCTTCCGCTATTTTGGTTAATCAATTACCTACTCTAGAGTGAGATGATCAAATCACATTAAGCATCTCAATATGTACACTGTGAAGTATAGTCAGTTCAAAATAAAATTGTTATGGTTAGGACAAACATCATAAAACAATTTGGATAAGTCGTTTTCCATCCAACCTTGGCGTAGAAACTTCACCTGAGCCCATTTCTTTTCAATGGGATTCAGATCAGGGCTGTACGGTGGCAGCCATAAAATACGATGACCATGTCTATTCAGTAGCTTTTGAATACGCTTACTCTTATGAAATCTGGCATTATCCATCACAATCACGCATTTGGTTTTAAGACTTGGGATCAGCTTGTGTTTGCACCATTCGTAGAATATGCGGCTGTTGATGTTGTGCTTAAAGTAATCTAGGGCAAACAGCATCTTTTCATATAGAGCACCGATAACGTTGGTTCGCTTTTTACCTTGCCAGTTGTAGCTATCGATACAAGGCTTACCAATCGGTGCATAACCATGAGAGCGAATGGTCTCGTGCTCAAAACCGCTTTCGTCCATATAAACGATGGGATAGCCTTGCTGCCTAAAGCTATTAAGCTTACTGTGGTATATCGCTCTTTTGATCGGACAGGCTTTTGGATGTTCTAAAGTCTTTTTTTTGACTGATGCCTAGACGCTTTAGGGCATGATGAATGCCTGTTTTACTACAGTTTAGACGACGAGCTCGCTCATACTGGTAATCATCGGGATACTCTTTGACATCATTAAGTAGCACATCATCTGGTATTTTATAGGGCTTGGTTTGCCTGGTTGTTTTACTATGAACACGCCGCTTCCAGTTCTGTATGGTGGTTGGGCTCAGATTATAAAACTCAGCCGCCTCGGCAAAGGTCATACCCTCGTCTAAGCTTTTTAGTACCTGTTTGCGAAAATCTAGTGAGTAAGTCATGGTCTTTATAATAACAATTGAATTTGATAGTTAGTTTATAACACTTTTAGGTGGGATTGACTATACACTACAATGAATAAAGTAACCAAAATCCTTGATAAAATTAGCCCACAGCTTAGGGTTTAAGTCCTCAATAGGGAACCGAACCCATTTAATGAGGTAGTATCACTTAACTGATGCAATAAGCTTAGATTTTACAATAAAAAACTAGCCCAGCTGTGAAAGCTTAATAAGGCAAATAAAATGAATATCCATGTTTTAGATAGGTTTGATGAGATTTATTACGACTTAAATCAAGTAACCATTGAAGATGTATATATTAAAGATAGAGATGAAACTGATATTGAATTTGATGCGTTGAATTTTAAATATGCCAAACCTAAAGACCAAAGTTTTAACGAGTATTTTTTTACGCACTTTAAAGACACTCAACCTGAGACTTATAAGGTCTTGTCTGAGATTAAAGAAGACTTTTTCTATGCCATTCGACGAACAACCATTCCAGAGATAGTTTCAGATATTACAGCATTTGGTATTAATATAAATGGCATTATTATTTATCTGCGGTATACGCCTTATATTGCTGATGATGCTCAGGAAAATGAGTTTAACTTACCCCTAGAGATTATTCAGTCGTGGCTATGGCGTAGTGCTGGTTGGTATATCCCTGAGAACGCTGTTTATGGACCATTAGCTCCAAGCGGTTTGCCATCGAGTAACAATCCGCCTATTGGATCAATTTGCCCAGATATTGAAGGTAAAAATAAACAAGCTCATAAGAAGGTGGTATTTTTAGAGGAAAAGTTTGATCAACCTTTTTTGGTGGAATATGGGTATGAAGGCGATGAAAAACATGATACACACTTTCAGCTACACGCCTTACTTGACACTAGATTTAATGGTCTAGAACAACAGAAGAATTTCCAGATATTTTCTGTCACTAACCATATCCAAAAAGATATATATTTGATACAAGATCAGGATATCTATAGTATCCAAAAGCTAATGAAACCAGCAGAAGCAATTGATCATTATGCTGCTCACTTACTGTCAAGACAGGCTGGAGAATTCGACTTTTTACAATATGCTGAAGACTTTTAACGGCATTCCTAGCTTGGTTAATACCCCTATAGGGGTATTCTAGTTGATCCCTTAAACTTCGCTTATCAGGCAAGTTGAGCTTTGTTCCCATAACAGACGTTATGGTAAATAAAAGAATCCGCTAAATATAACGCACAGTAAAATAACAGATATAGTGCCAAAACTATTTAACCAGTATTATAAAGTCCGCCCATTATACAGACACGCTTTTTGAGTAATATTAACAGCGTTCTTTGTGTGTCTACCTCAAGATAACATGTCACTGACATCTATTCACTGAACTTCTCAACTAATGCTATTAGTTTTTATCATAACTTAAGCTAAAACATATTATTGAGAGTACAACTACATAACTAAACAAGCTTTGTATAAATAAGCTTATTCTCATAAAGAAGTATTCATTTAATACAAAGTAAGCACTTAAAAGTATATTAAAAACAATGAAGTAGATATTAACAGACAATGAAAAAAAAGCTTGCAATGAGCTGCTATCAATAGCATAATTTTGCCACTATAAAAATGGTGGACTTATGTATACAAGTATTTTTGGTCAGAACAGAGCAGGACATGGGTGGCGGTTTTTATCGATCAGTGTGACAAGTATTTTGATGAGCATGGCCGCTCAGGCTATCACGCCTGAGCAATACCAAGAGCAGCGTAGCGAAGCCTTAAAGCAGCAACAGCTGGTTAATCCCAATGTCACGATCGATACCAACGTCTTCAAACGTGCGCCTTCAGCCTCTATCACACCTCCTGCTTCTCAGAGTGCTGACCAAGCCTCTCTTCCCTGCTTCGATATCAATCACATTTATCTAACCGGCGAGCTGAGCGAGCAATTCAGCTTTGCACTGACGCCCTATACGATGGGTAAGTCCTCCTTACTTGGCAGCTGTTTATCCGTCAATGATATCAACAGACTAGTCACCAACGTTCAAAACCTTATTATAGAAGAAGGCTACGTGACCACTCGCGTACTGGTACAAAATCAAAACCTTAAATCTGGTAATTTATATTTAACCCTCATTCCGGGTCGTATTGATCAGATTGTCGCCACTGACATTAAAGCGTCCCGTCCTATCTATACTGACGGCAGTGGCAACCCTGCCAACTTCGCACCTGCCATGCCAATGCGCTCCGGTGATTTATTAAACGTTCGTGATATTGAACAAGCGCTTGAGAACTTTAAGCGTGTGCCTACGGCCGATGCAGACTTCTCCATTGCGCCAAGTAGCCGTATGAGCACGCCGGGCTATAGTGATATTGCAGTCAAGTGGCAGCAAGATAAGCGCTGGCGCTTATCGGCCTCTGTTGATGATTCAGGACAAAAGAGCACGGGTATCTATCAAGGTAACGTTACTTTGTCACTAGACAACCCGACTTGGCATAACGATTTATTATATCTGTCTTATAACCATGATCTTGATGGCGGTAATGACAAGAATGATGGCAGTTGGGGCTATAACGTAGGGTATGTATTGCCCATTGATAATACCCAACTGACACTCACGCACAGCGGTTACAACTATGATCAGACGGTTGCCGGTGCCAATCAAGATTATGTCTACAGCGGTGAGTCTTATAATACGGAAGCGTTAGTCAGCCACTTGGTCCACCGTGACAATCACAGTAAAACCTACCTAAAAGCGGGCGGTTATGCCAAGCAGCAAAACAACTATATTGATGATACTGAAGTTGAAGTGCAGCGTCGCCGCACGGCAGGGTATAAAGCAGGTATTGGTTACGAGACCATCATTGGTAAAACCCAATGGATAGGCGATGTGATCTATCAGCGTGGTACCGCTGCCTTTAATGCCATCAGTCCGCCTGAAGCTTTGTTTAATGAAGGCAGTGCGCGTGCCGGTATCATCAAAACCAACATTGATATCAATCAACCTATCAAGCTTGCTGATAAAGCGCTCAATTATCACGCAGCGTTTAAAGGACAATATGCGACAGAGGCATTGACATCCAATGAGCGCTTTAGCATTGGTGGTCGCTATAGTGTACGAGGCTTTGATGGTGAGCGTAGCTTAAGTGGCGATCATGGTGCTTTATTAAGACAAGAGCTCAGTGCTTATATAGGAGATAAGCCGCATGCGGTTTATGCAGGTATTGATGCCGGTTATGTGAAGCTCGACAATGCTGCGCAAGATGATCTACTGCTTGGTAATCATCTGGTTGGCGGGGTCGTTGGTGTCAAAGGCTACGTCACGCCGATTAGAACCAGCTATGACTTATTTGCTGGCTACCCATTAGCTCAGCCAGATAACTTTAGTGATAAAGAGTGGGTGACAGGCTTTAGCTTGGGTTGGCAGTATTAGTTGCTATCAGTCAAATCACTAACTCGTCTTATTTATAAATAAGAGTTTCTTAAAACACATTAGCTTTAAAACTATCCGATATTTGTTATAACCCTATATCTTAAAGGACATCACCATGAACGCACAGTGCTACCGAGTTATCTTTAACAAAGCCCGTGGAATGCTTATGGTGGTGTCGGAATCAGCCCGCTCTCAAGGCAAAACAGGCAATCCTGCTAATGGCGGTAGTAAAATAAGCCAAGTAGCAGGCGCTTCGCAAACGGCTGCTCAAACAAATAGCACCTATCAAGGCGGCCAGCTTGTAGCGCTGCGCTCACATGTATTATTGGCGTTAGGGCTTGCCACCATCGTTGCTAGCAGCGTCAGTATCAGTAATAGCGCTTATGCTGATGCCACGAGTATTGTCGCTGATCGTAATGCGGCGGCCAATCAGCAAGCAACCATATTGAAGTCTTCGAACGGCACCACTCAAGTGAATATTCAAGCCCCAAGCGCGGCTGGCGTCTCACGTAACGTTTTTAGTCAATTTGATGTCGGTACTGATGGCGCTATTATAAATAACAGTCGCACCAATGCTCAGACGCAGCTTGCTGGTTGGGTTGAAGGTAATCCGTATCTGGCTCGCGGTGAAGCCCGTGTTATTTTAAATGAGGTTAATTCAAGTGATCCAAGTCGTTTAAGTGGCTACACTGAAATTGCAGGCGGACGAGCTGAGCTGGTGATTGCCAATCCTGCTGGTATTACCTGCGCAGGTTGCGGGTTTATCAATGCCTCGCGTACAACATTGACCACCGGTAATGCGTTGATGGATCAAGGCAAGCTCACTGGCTTTGATGTGACAGGTGGTAAGGTTCGTATAGATGGTGATGGTTTAGATACCAGCGGCTCAGACTACACGCAAATACTCGCCAAGAGCGCCCAGATTAATGGTGCGGTTTATGCTAAGAATTTGGACGTCATCACTGGTAATAATCAGATTAGCTATGAGGCCGATGGTACAGAATCAACCATTACGCCTAAAAGTTCAACTGGTAGCAATCAAGCGACAGGCGTGGCGCTTGATGTCTCAGCCCTTGGCGCCATGTATGCGGGCAAAATCCGCCTGATTGGTACCGATAAAGGCATGGGCGTGACCAATGCGGGTAGCATCATTGCAAGCTCTGGTGGCTTACAGTTAGACAATGATGGTAATTTGATCAACTCGGGCAGCCTGATTGCCAATCAAGGTAAAGTCGCTGTCAATGTTGGTAGCAATACTATCAATAACTCGGGCACTATCGCCAGCAGTCGAGATGCGGCAGCGCTCAGTAGCAGCTCGCTTGATAATAGCGGGGTGATTAGTAGCCGTGATATTTTAAGCTTGCAGCAAACAGGTAATATCACTAACTCAGGTGAGATCGCCACGGGTAGCTTCGATGTAAAAGCTAACGCTCTAAATAATAGCGGTAAATTATTACAAACTGGCAGTGGTCAGTTGGCAATTGATACCAGCGCTTTGGTTAATCAACAAGGCGGCATTATCGGGCAAAATCTGTATGCTAATGCCAGCAATCCCTCAACGGTTGCTCCTACTACTAAGCCACCAACTAGCGCCGCTAATGGTAGCAGTGTGCAAGGAGGTAATGATATTGAAGCGTCCACGCCGAACCTTGCGCCCCTACCTGCTATCACTCGTGATGGTAATATAAGTGTCAGTAATTTTACCAATACGGGCAGCCTCTACACTAATGGGAAGATTAACATTGATGCGCTAAGCGCAGTCAACCAAGGCAAATCAAGCTTAGCCGTAGATCGTATAAATATTGCAGGTAATGGTCAAGTCACTAACGCTGACAGTCGTTTGCAACTCGATCAAATCAATTGGCAACTGGCAAACTTTGATAATAATAAAGGTCAAATTACCGCGACCAAAGACATTAACATTCGCTCATCGGATCAGATCAATAATAGCCAAGGGACTATCGCGGCTATGGGCGATATTACCCTTAATGCAGGTAACCAGCTAAACAACACTCAAGGGGTGATTCAGAGTAATGGCAATCTAACGACTAATAGTAGTGAGCTTGATAATACGCAAGGGATAATAAGTAGCAAAGGCAATCTATCTATTGATGCTAACGGCAACCTTATTAACACTAAAGGTCGTACTAGTAGTGAAGGTAAACTAACTGTCAAGGCTAAGGATGTCACTAACGATCAAGGTAGCTTTAGTGCTCAGCAGCAGCTAGATATTGTGGCGAATCGTCTAACTAACAGCGGTCAGATATACGGACAAACGGGTAACCAAATTACCCTTAATAATGATCTACAAAACAGTGGCCTTATCGGTAGTCAAGCCAATACTACTATTAACGCAAGCACCATCACGCAAACGGCATCTGGTAGTCTAGTTGCCGGTATGCAAACGGATGGTAGTTTAATTGAGGGTGGTAGTGCTGCTCTGACAGTGACGGCTAAAGATAAGGTAGTCAGTCAAGGCAAGCAAATGGCTACTGGTGATATGACTATCAGCGGTAGTAGTGTGAGTTTAGATGACAGTGTCACGCAAGCTCGTAATATCACTATGAGGGCTACTGGTGACATCAGCAATCAAAAAGCGACGATAGTGGCAAAAGAGAATTTGACCCTTGATAGCGCTCAAGGCAATCTGAACAATCAAAGCAGTGAGATATCAGCGCAAAATCTCGATATTATAGCCAAGAGTTTAGATAATACTGACGGTAAAATCGCGCAAACCGGCAATCAAAACTTAATGCTAAGTCTAGCAGAAGGTATTGATAATACTCGTGGTCGCATCGCGAGTAACGCCAGTACTGTCGCTATAACGACTAGTACTTTAGATAATAGCAGTGGCGCGATTATGCAGGCGGCGCAGGCTAACCCTAGTCTATCTATAACTGCTAATAAAGTGATTAACGATAAAGGCCAAGTGCTCAGTTTAGGGGATCAGACTTGGCAAGTGGCGACTAACATCGATAACCAAAATGGAGTGATACAAGCTCAGCGCTTCGATATTACCGCCAGTGATTTAGATAATATCGATGGTCGAATTCTAGCAGTAGCCAGTAAGGAAAAGGTATCTACTCAAACTAAGGATAGTCAGCTCAACGTTAGCGGCACAATCAATAATACTAGCAGTACTGAGCAAACTGATAAGGGCGCTATTACTAGTAATACCGGCAGCCTCATTATCAATGCAGGTAACTTACAAAATGATAAAGCTCAAATATCGTCAAGCCAAAGCCTACAAGTCAATTCAAACAGTCTCATCAATAGTGGCAGTCTCTATGCCAAAGACATCACGATAGCTAATCAAAACAAGCTTAGTAATTCAGGCAGTATTGCCGCTTTAGGTGATAGCACTATCAATACTGGTAGCCTAAATCAAAGTAAAGAAGGTCAGCTGATCGCAGGACTCAGTGCTAATGGCGAGCTTGGTGGTAACGCTAACTTGACCGTTACTAGTCGCGGACAGCAAACCAATGCAGGTACTAACATTGCTACGGGTGGTGTTAGCTTGACAGGTAGTGATCTTGACTTAATAGGCAGTCGTAATCAAAGCCGTAATCTACTGCTAAGGGCTACCGCTGGTGATATTAACTTAAATAAAGCCAATACTAGTGTCGCAGATCTGGCAACGCTAAACGCCACTGGCCGCTTATCTAACGATAGCGGCGTGCTACAAGCAGGACAGTTTGATTGGCAGATCAGCGAGCTGTCAAATATAGCAGGGACGATCAACCAGACCGGCAATCAAGCCTTTACGCTAGTAACCAAAGGCGATATCAATAATCAATCCGGATATATCGGTGGTAAAGCGGAAAGTTTGACTATCAACACTCAAGGACAGCTTAACAATACTCAAGGGTCAATAGTCCATAGTGCTAATGTCAATACTAGTGCTAACAGTGGCGCTACTATCATTGTTGATTCTCTATTAAATCTGCAAGGTAAGCTCATTAGTAATGGCAAAATGACGGCAACGGTTAATAAAGACTTTGATAGTACTGAGGGAGCCGTTCAAGCTAAGTCGCTACAAGTCGCTGCGGGCAAACTTACTAATTTAAATGGTCAACTGGTCAGTCAAAGCGGTGATCTTCAGCTAGTTGCGACAGATATTATTAATCAAGGCGAAAAAGCTTATATTCAAAGCGGTCAAAACCTCACTATTGAGTCTAAGCAATTAAGCAATAGTGATAAAGCGACTGTAATGGCACAAGGCACTGCAACCATCACAGCGGATGATAGTCTAAATAATAGCAGCGATGCGGTTATAGCCAGTAATGAGTCTATGGGTATCAATGGAGGTACTCTCAAGAATGACGCGCAGATTGCCTCAGTTAATAAAGATCTCACGATCAGTGCGACTACTGTCAACAATGCTTCTTTAGGACGTCTGCAAGCGGCTACTGATACGACTATTGATACTAAGCAGTCTTTGAACAACCAAGGTCTTATTGCAACGACTAAAACCTTAAAAGTCACCACGGGTGGCGATCTCAATAATCAAACGGGTACTTTGTCTGCAGCTGCTATTGATTTACTCAGTCAGCAAGGTATCAATAACGACAGTGGTCTGATTATACAAAGTGGCACTGATGAAGTGCTGTTAGTTAAAAGTAAAGGGCCGCTTAGTAATAAAAATACTAACACCCCTGCTAATTCAGACAAACAGCTCGGTATCATTACTAATGGTGATGTGGCTATCACTAGTGGTAGCTTGAACAATCTATCTGGACTTATCGCTGCTAATAATCTAACCATTGATAGCTCAGGCAATGTGGGCAATAAACAAGGTCAATTGCAAGCCACTAAGCAGCTGACTATCAAGGCGACTGGTAATGCTGTTCTAGATAACCAAGGCGGTCAGATTGGAGCTAACAAAGTTGATCTAATCATAGGTGATGCCAGCAGTGGCCGTATTAATAACAATGGCGTAGACAGTCTCATTCAAGCCGCCACAGATTTAACGTTAACCACGGGTACTTTGAGTAATCAAAGTACGAAGCAATCGGCAAATTCTGAAAAAAGCCAAGGCATCTTAGCTGGTAATGCCCTAGCTATTAACGCCTCTACAATCAGCAACACGGGCGGACAGCTGCTAGCCAATGATAAAATCACTATCAAAGCTAGCAATCAGCTTAATAACCAGTCAGGTACCATCAATAGTCAAGATATTGTCATTAGCGATAGCAATACAGCAGGGCGCGGTCTAGTCGTTGCTAACAGCCAAGGGCTAATCAACGCCAATAAAGATCTGAGTATCACCGCTAGAGGCTATAGCAATGCAGGCGGTACGATTAGTGCGGTGGATCAAGCCAATATCAATGTCTATGATAGTGTTTACTACGGCTCAAGCGATACCATCAACGCTGCTGATCTAAAATTGACGACTCAAGGCAATTTCACTAATAGTGGGAAACTATCCGCACAAAATGCTCTTACGGTTAGTGCTAATAACATCGATAACCTAAAGGGCGCTGAGATCACTAGTAATGGCACTACGGCGCTCAACGCCTCAGCTAACATTGACAATCGTGGTTTGATCAATGGGGTCAATAGCTATCTGGATGCAGTTAGTACCGTCAATAACTATAGTAATGGGCGTATCTATGGCGATCACGTCGCTATAAAGGCGACAACGCTAAATAACACCCCTGATGTCTTTACTAAAACACAGGTTGATAACTGCAAGGCAGGTCCTGGGTGTTTGGTAGAGATTTATGATGCCGCATCAAAAGAACAAGTTTGGATGTCTCAAACCTACTTAGATGAACTGGCCAAGTTAGAAACAAGTGATCCTAGTAAATATCAACAGATAATGGCAAATAATAACTTTAAATATTACAAAGTTACCTCAGACTCTGCTCCTGTTATCGCAGCTCGTCGCCGTTTAGATATTGGTGTTAACACTCTCAATAATAATCCTAATCAGGCACGTAGCGGTATCTTTAATGAGGACTTCAATGGTCAAGCGCAGATTATCAGTAATGGCGAGATGCATATCGGCGGTCGTTTAGATAGTAATCATCAAGCTATAGGTCGTGCTAATACAGTAACTAATAAAGGCGCTTCTATTGAGTCAGCAGGCGATATGGCTATCAGCGCTAATACGCTTAATAACGTTAATGCAGACTTTAGAAAAACCACTGAGATCGTCTCTGAAAAACATGTTAATAAATGGCGCTTTAAAAACGATAAACAAGGTCGATTGTTTGATCCAAGCGAGTTGCGTGGATCCAGTTGGGATTACTATGTTAAAGAAACAGGTGAGGAACTAGGTGAAGACTATAACGATTATAATTATACGGAAACGATATCTAAAGATAGAGTAGTCGCCTCCGATGCTTCCAGAATTATATCCGGTAGTGATATGTATTTAGCAGGTAATACTTTTACTAATGAGAAGAGTATTATTTTATCTGGTGAAAATAAAAAGATTTATGGCAAAGAGTTAATTAATGAGAACAAAGAGGACTTAATCGGTAACGAAGTTAGCGCTCGCGATGGTAGCTATCAGTTGTTAGAAGTCCGCTCTCACGCCCTTGGTAGTAAAAAGAGCCGTGATAAAATAGGGGGGCCTGTAAAATATAGTCCAGCGCCTATAATTACAGACACTTATGAGCTACTTATCCTAAACCAAGAAATAAATAAAGAAGTTATCGATTACGGTGTTAGTACACCTAAAGTTAATGAGCTAAAGTCTATAGCCAATGCTTTGCAGGCGCTTACGCAAAATAGTCAAACTACGGATAACAAAAGTGGCAACACTGAAGTATCTAATACTGAGCTGGCGGACGCAGCGAACTTATTAGATAAATTTGCTAAAGCTGAGAATAGCCAATTAACTAAATCTCAAAAGCAACAGATTCAAGATCTAATAGCTGCCCAAAATAAAGGTAAGCCGATTAATGCGACGCAAGTTGAGGACTTAATCGGTAATATCAACACTCAAATTAATCAGTTTGCCAGCGAAGAGATAAGAACTAGTGGCAATAAAGTCACTCTACCTAATGGTGGTCTCTACGGTATCGACCCTGATAGCAATGCGGATTATCTAGTAGAGTCCGATGCCGCCTTTGCCAACTATAAAAACTGGCTCTCGTCAAACTATATGCTCGATAGACTCAGCCTTGATCCTAGTATCACTCAAAAGCGTTTGGGCGATGGCTACTACGAGCAGCAGTATATCCGTGATCAGATCATGATGCTCACAGGCCGCTACTATTTAGGAAATTACGGTGATCAAGATTCTCAATATCAAGGTCTTATGAATGCTGGCATTACTACAGCGCAAGCTCTAAACCTGCGTCCTGGAGTTGCTTTGAGCGCTGATCAAGTCGCTCAATTAACTACCGACATGGTATGGCTGGTACAGCAAGAGGTCACCTTAGCGGATGGTACTAGTCAAAAGGTATTGGTACCCAAAGTCTATACTCGCCAAGCGGTAGGTCAAATCGATGGCACTGGTAATTTAATCGCTGCCAACAATATCAACATGCAACTAACCGGAGATTTGAGCAACCAAGGCAACATCGTCGGTCATAACACCCTCAAAATCAATGCTAATAACCTAACCAATGAGAACGGCGGCCTTATCAAAGGCAACTTCGTCCAAATCGGCACTAAAAACGATCTCAACAACCTCAGTGCGACCTTAAGCGCTAACAGTGCTATGCAACTTGATATTGGAGGCGATCTCAATAATAACAGCCTCACTTATAGCACTGAAGCCGTTAAAGGCGCTAGCAATGGGACCCGTACAGGCATCACTCAAATCGCCAGCATCTATATCGGCGATGGCCTCAAAGGTCAAGTCGATGCGAGTGGCAACCCCTTAACTACCTTTGTTGCCAACGTCGGCGGCAACACCACCTTTAGCGCTGGTCGTTTAGATAATCAAGGCGGAAGCAGCTTTATTGACACTAAGGGTAATGTCGCTCTTGATGCTGTCAAAACTAGCTACCAGACTAATAGTATTGGCGATGCTAATAACTACATCAAAGAAGGCGAAACCCGTGATGTTGGCAGCAACCTTACGGGTAGCAGTGACATCATTGTTAAAGCGGGTAATAATGTCACCGGCACAGCCACTCAAATCAGCAGCAATACTGGCACCGTTGGTATTACTGCAGGCAATAACATCACCTTTAGTGAGGGTCGTAACACTCAGAACCTAAGCACCGCCACTAAATCTACCGACAAAGGCTTCTTAGGCAAAAAGATCACCCAAGAGCGCTTTGACTCACAAAGCGATAATGCCATTACCAGCAACTTAGAAGGTAATAAAGTTACCATCCAAGCGGGTAACAACATCAGCCTCACAGGCACTAATGCCATTAGTGACAAAGGCACTACTCTTACCGCAGGCAGAGACATCAGCATCCTAGCCGCTAAGAACACCTCAAGCCAAAGCAGCAGTAGTCAAACCAAGAAATCAGGCCTATTCAGTGCTGATGGCGGCATGGGCTTTACCATTGGCAAACAGCAAAACGATGACAGCAATGCCAGCACTGCACTAACCCACACCGCAAGCAATGTCGGTGCCATCGACGGCAACGTCATTATCACCGCAGGAGGCAAATATCAGCAAACGGGTAGTAATTTGATCGCTGGAATGGGGGATGACAGTGATAAGGACTTCAAAGACCCCAATCGAGGCAACACCGTCGTTCGAGCTAAGAGTATCAATATTGACAACGCCATGGACGTCTACACCAATCAGAGCGAGCAAAAATCTAAACAAAGCGGTATGACCGTATCGGTCTCTAACAGTCTCGTTGACAGTGCTAAAAGCATTAACGCTCTTGTGGATGCGGGTGGTAACACTGACAGCGTACGCATGAAAGGTATGGCAGGTGTCGCTGGCGCTTTCAAGGTAAAAGCACTTGCTAAAGAAGCCAATAGCGCTGGTTATGATTTATTAGATGGCAACCTAAAAGGCATGGGTAATACTCGTGCCCAAGCTACTATTGGCAGCCAAAAGAGTCAATCCAACAGCTCAAGCTATAACGAGGTCAACCAAGGCTCAAATATTAACACTAATAACCTAGCGCTTATCGCAACCGGCGCAGGTACTGATAGTAATATCAATATTAACGGTAGTAATCTAAACGTCACCAATAATGCCCTATTCCAAGCGGATAATAACTTCAACGTCAGTGGCGTGGCACAGAACAGTAATACCCGTAGCACTAATAAAAGCTCAAATACCGCTATCGGCGGTTATGCCTCAACAGGCAGTGGTGTAGGTATAACCGCTAGTGGCAGTCGCGCTAAAGGCTATGCCAACAGCGATTCAGTGACTTATGCCAACAGTAACATTAAAGTTGGTAATACCACGACTTTAGATATTGGTAATGATGTCAACATCAAAGGCGGGGTCATTAACACCAATAAAGCGCAAGGCCAAATCCTTGGCGACGTTAATATCGAATCGTTACAAGATACTGCAACTTATGACAGCAAGCAGAAGAACATCGGCTTCACCGCAGATGTTGCTTTGGAGGGTGCAGGCTCTAGTCTATCTCTTAATGGTGGTAAGACTGATATCAATGCGGATTATAAAGCGGTTGGTGAACAGTCTGGAATACTCACAGGAGATGGTGGCTTTGATCTAGAAGTTGATGGTAAAACTACGCTGATAGGTGGCGCGATTACCACGACCGATGCGGCAGTAGCTGCTGGACGTAACAAATACGTGAGTAAAGGCGGTATCACGACTCAAGATATAGTAAATACTAGCAGCTATGAGGGAGACGCGATACAAGTTGGCGTCAGTCTCGGTATGACCGATAGAAAGCCACAAGGCAACACTAACGGTTTAGGCTATGGTACTGATAGCGATAGTGATGGTAGTATCACGAAAGCGGGCATCACAGGTATTGCAGGTAATAGTGGTATCACTACTGACAACCAAGCCGAATATGCAGGTGCGCTTGAAAATGTGTTTGATGCCAATCGAGTGAATGAAGAGCTTGGGGCGCAGGCGCAGATTACTCAAGAGTTTGGTAAGGAAGCCCCGAAAGCAGTAGCTGAGTTCTCACAAAGCCGTATTAATGCTATCAAAGCTGATCCTACTCTTAGCCTTGATGAGAAATTAGAAGCTATAAAAAAGTGGGATGAAGGCGGAATCTACCGAGTAGCGGCTCACACAGCGCTTGGCGCATTAGGTACGGGTAGTGTTGAGGGTGCATTCACGACAGGTGGCGTTGCTGCCGCTGCACCTACGCTTAATGAGGTACAAGAGAAGATAGCAGAGTCATTGATTGCAAGCGGTATGAGTGAAGATATTGCTAAAGGGACAGCCAGCGGTGTGATTAGTTTAACGCTACTAGGTACTGGTGCAGCAGCAGGACTTGATACTTCAAGTACAGTAACCGCTACTAATGTCGATGCGAATAATAGACAGTTGCATTTCAGTGAAATGACACTTTTGAATAAGTCGGCTCAGGATCTTTATAAAAAGTATGGTAGAAGTGTTGAATACTGGGAATCTATGCTGTATGGAGTTACATACTCACATTTAGATGCAGAAGGGAAAGGTAAACTAGATTGGTTGACTGAAAACTTAGAAGGAGGGCCGAAACATGGTCCTAATGGAAAAGCTTTCGCAGATATAATTGAAGGTGATATAGTTGTTGCTGAACAGGTCTATCAAAATTTAAAAGCTACTTATGGTAATAAGGTATTACCAAAAGATAAGAATAGTTCATCTAAACAAGACAAAGATATTAAAATGTTTGATGACAGTGGTTACTATAATGATGATAGTATTTATGGAACCTATGGAGGAAGCTATCAAGGTAATAGGAATAAAGGTAAAAAGTATAATGACCTAGTTGTAGGGCTAGACAAACAGATGATTGATGTTGCTACTCGCGGTGACAGAATAACACCGTTATTTCCTGAGCAGTATTACATTCCTTTAAATGAGCTTAAGGCTTTGAGTACTGTTGGATTATCAGCTGCTAAAACATTAGCTCAAAAAAAAGCAAGAGATCAATTATTAAAAGACTTAAAAGGCTTAAGTGTCAATGCTAATCTTAAATATCATTTAGCAAACGTAGATGGATTTTCTCGTTCAAAAGGTATAAAAGGTGGTCATAATAGAGCTAGATTTGAAGCAGAACTAAAAAAACAAGGCGGAAGAATTGCATCGGAAACTCCTACAGGCATTGATGGTATCGTATCTATTAGATACGAGATACCAAAATTAGACAGAGCTGGTAATCCTGATGGATGGAAAAGTATAAGTTCTCCTAAAACAGTTTACGATCCAATAAAGTTTTCAGATTCTGAAGTATTAGAAATGGGTCTAGAAGCCGCCGCAAAAGGCTATAATGAAGCAATCAGGTTAGGTAAAAGACAGTATGATGAAACTATTAATGGAGTAAAATTCCACGTATATATAGATCAAAAAACAGGAGCAATTAATAATGTTCATCCCCAGTAGTAATTTTTCTTATTTCCCTGAAGACTCAAATAATTATTACTTCTTTTATGATTTACTGTCGTGTCCTGAAGAGGGCGAGAGCGCAGTCATTAAGGAATGCTTCAGTACATTATACAAAAGCGGAGCTTTTCTAGAATCTATTCACAATGTATTAGTAGAGTATGATTCTGCAGGTGTAGAAGGATGTTGGTGGTATTATCCTGACTTGAGTAGCCCTTATCCTGATGATGTATTTGAAGGAGTTTGTTTCGAAATAGGGTTTGATAACCCAGATATGAAAGTCTATGTACCAGAAAAAGTCAGCTTTAATTATGCAAAAAAAGCTTGTGAACGTTTTCTAGAAATTCATCCCGAGTACAAAGGATTTTTAACAGAAATAATTGATAACTGGAAGCCTTTAAAGCCTTAGCTATAACTTACTTAGACCAAAAGCTACGATACTTAGTATACCGTAGCTTTTTTTAACTCAAACTAAAGCACCTCCACTTATGACAGCAATCAGAAGAATGCAGGCTTTACCCTTGATGTTGCTTTAGAGGGTGCAGACTCAAGTCTTTCGGTCAATGGTGGCAAGACTAACGTTGATGCTGACTATAAAGCCGTTAGGGAACAGTCAGGACTCTTTACTGGAGACGGTGGTATAGACCTCGTTGTAGAAGGTAAAACTGATCTTGTTGGTGGCGCGATTATATAGTGGTCAACTAATTTAGGACACCTGATAAGAGGTTTTTGTTAAAGTAGCGTTTCTCTTTTTCTAGCGGTGTTAAATAGTCATTAAAACGGTGTGGTCTCACTGACTGATAATAG
>NZ_LXWA01000035.1:0-44556 GCF_001652315.1 Psychrobacter sp. SHUES1
GCAGTAAAGGTCGCCCGTTGAAGCAGAAAACTTGCGACGGTCGTGAGAAAGTCGCCTAAGAGCTTTTGCTTTTAGAATCCCCCGCTTGAGCTTGTCGAAAGTGGCGGGAGTATGTCAACTTATCAAACCATGCTTTATTGTCTTTAGGGCTCATAGAATCAAAGCTAACATAAATACCTTCATCGTCTAAGGTTGCATACCAATGGTCGGCATTATTGCCGGTCAATATCTGGAAATACTTATTATTTACAATCCTACCGACCGTATAGATTTCACCTTCTTTATAAAACTCGTTACCTTGGATGCATATTAATTTGTCATCAGTGTTTATCATATCGTCCCATTTTATCTATGGCTAAATACAGCTAGGATAGCAATAGCACTGAGATTAATGAAGATGACTTTATAAGCAGTATTTTATTATTAGGTATAGGTTATGCAGGTGTTTTATTACCAGTTATTGCTACACAATACTATTGTAAGTATTAATGAGATAGCATTTAGCAAATTTTAGAAATAAAAAAGCCAGCAACATGACGTTACTGGCTTTCTTAGACGGGTAGTAAGTTTACACTACCACCAAAAATTACTCTTCTGAGTAATCTTCGTTGTCGTCTTCAACTTCTTCAGCGGCATCTTCGTTGTCGCCATCTTCAGAAAGAATGGTTACTAAGATGCTAGCAGTTACGTCATGGTGTAGTTGAATATCAACATTGTATTCGCCCACTTGACGTAGTGTACCTTCAGGTAGCTTGATTTCAGCACGGTCAACTTCTAGACCTGAGTTAGTCAATGCTTCAGCGATATCGCGAGTACCGATAGAGCCAAATAGCTTGCCTTCGTCACCTGATTTAGCGCGCATGATAACATTAACGTCCGTTAACGCGTCAGCACGTTCTTGAGCAACCGCTACTTCTTTTGCTTCTTCAGCTTCAAGCTCAGCACGGCGTGCTTCGAACTTTTCAATGTTTGCTTTAGTTGCAGGTAGTGCTTTGCCCTGAGGGATAAGAAAGTTACGTCCGTAACCTGGTTTCACATCGACAGTTTCACCGAGTTTACCAAGGTTGACGATACGCTGTAACAAAATAATTTGCATGAGTCATTCCTAGTTAACGGTTAAATTACTGATGGTTGTCAGTATACGGAAGTAGCGCAAGATAGCGAGCTTGCTTGATAGCAGTGGCTAGCTGACGCTGATATTTAGTAGATGTACCGGTGATGCGGCTTGGTACGATTTTACCATTGTCACTGATGTACTGTTTTAGCAATTCAACATCTTTATAATCGATGTGAGTGATGCCTTCAGCAGTGAAACGGCAGAATTTGCGACGGCGATAGAAACGTGCCATGAGTATTCTCCTTTAATTAGTCTTCACTGTTGTCGTTGTCGTCGTTTTCACGATTGTCTGGACGACGAGTCGTTGCTTTGCGTGCGCGTTTTTCATCGGCATTCTTGGCTAACTGCGACTCTTCAGTGACAGCTTCGTCACGGCGCATAACTAGACTACGAATGATCGCGTCGTTATAACGGAATAATTCTTCAAGTTCAGCCAAAGTCTCACCGTCAGTTTCAACGTTGAAAAGAACGTAGTGAGCTTTGTGAATTTTGTTAATTGGGTAAGCCAATTGACGACGACCCCAATCTTCTAGACGATGGATCGTACCGCCGTTGTCTTGAACCAACTTGATATAGCGTTCAACCATGCCGACCACTTGGTCGCTTTGGTCTGGGTGTACAAGTAACACCAGTTCGTAATGTCGCATTATGACTCCTTACGGATTAGTAGCTATTAACCCTATGTTAATAGCAAGGAGATTTATAAGGTAAGCCCAAATCTTATCGAATTTTGCAAAAACAATAGGGGATAAGCTTAGTTTATAAAGCGCCGTATTATAACAGTACTCAGCCTTTAACACAAAGGTTAATGACTGAGCGTCTGTCAATAAATAATAAAAGACGTAAATATAAATTCTTCAATAAAAAAGCAGCGTATAAACGCCACTTTTTCATATAACCTTATGATATTTATAACAATCGTTTTTATCATAAACTTATAAACCCATTATTTTGCCTTGGGTTGTTTGACCAATTGGCTATTATCGGCTTTCACTACTAAGGTTTTAGCCAGTTTATCATGCCAACCGATGTTTTCAGGACTTTTTGAGGCCATATAATAATGAACAATAATAACCACAAAACCTAAAAAGCTAGTAAATGAGAATAATAAGTTATAAATAATAAACAGTAGTAGCGTACGCATGCCAATAAGCTTGCTAAAAGAAGGCAAGCGGTGGGTGCTTTGGTCAACGACGCGAATACCGGTAATCAGCTTACCAAGTGATTGTCCACGCAAGGTAATAAATACCAGCTGCAGCGCAAACAAACCAAACACCATCACTTGTGACATCATCAAAGTGCTGCTAGGAATACTTTCCATCAAGGTCATGGAATACTGATACGCGGCATCCATATCTTGGATGTTTTGAAATTTGGTATAGTCCACATCCATTTTGGTCAATGCCATGACCAGCGGTAAAATCGCTAATATATACAGTAAGCCATTTAGCGCAGTCGCTAACACCCGCGACATAATCGGCGCAAGGACAACATTACCGACGACTTTATCTTTAGGCGAGGCGGCTTTGACTGCAGCAGACTTATTTAATGACACGTTTTTATTGGGTGTATATTGACGATTGGTGGTCATGTCCAGCTTGGTATTTTTAGCGTTCTCTGCTGGGCGTTCAGGCTTACCATACAATCTGTCTAGCGATACCGCTTTGTCATCTTTAGAGGTGCTACTAGCAGAATCTTCTGGGAAGATAGTGACGTTATTGATAATAGAGTCATTATCATCTGCCGACACTATAGGAGCAGGACGATAATAAGTCTGATTATTGGTTAAATTACCAACACGCTGCCACTGATCTAGGCCTTCATGCCACATCAAATCATCTAATACCACTTCACCTGAGGCGAGCATAATATTGAGCTGATCCAACGTGTATGGACCCGCTTGTACGTTATTTCGAGCAAGGAAAATCTGCATAATTGCCTACATAGTTAGTCATATCTTAAGTCACTTTTTCAAGCCACTTTCGCTAATACATTATATTAGGGTCTATTTGAAAAAATCAAATAGACCCTAATGTTAGTATATTAAATGACTCTGTCAATTAACGCTGTGACGTATCGTTACGTCTTATTTCGTTTCTTCGCCAGCTAAGAAGAACCAAGTATCTAACACTGAGTCAGGGTTTAGTGACACTGAGTTGATGCCTTGTTCCATGAGCCAAAAAGCAAGATCTGGATGATCTGATGGACCTTGACCGCAAATACCAATGTATTTGCCTGCTTTGTTACAAGCTTCAATCGCCATAGATAATAGCTTCTTAACCGCAGGATCACGCTCATCAAATAGATGTGAGACGATACCTGAGTCACGGTCAAGACCTAGCGTTAACTGAGTCAAGTCGTTTGAACCGATTGAGAAACCATCGAAGTGCTCTAGGAAATCTTCTGCTAATAGCGCGTTGGTTGGTAGCTCACACATCATGATGACGCGCAGACCATTTTCGCCACGTTTTAGACCGTTTTTCGCGAGTAGCTCGATGACCTCTTTTGCTTCGCCAACGGTACGAACGAATGGAATCATAATCTCAACGTTGGTCAAGCCCATCTCATCACGGACGCGTTTTAGTGCTTTACACTCAAGCTCGAAGCAGTCACGGAAGTTGTCAGACACATAGCGACTGGCACCGCGGAAACCTAGCATTGGGTTTTCTTCTGATGGCTCGTATAATTTACCGCCGAGCAAGTTGGCATATTCGTTTGATTTAAAATCAGACATACGCACGATAACTGGCTGATCCATAAAGGCAACGGCTAGGGTTGAGATACCTTCGACCAATTTATCCACATAGAAATCGACTGGTGAGGCATAACCGGCGATACGCTCATTGATCGCTTGGGCGATTTCACGTGGCAAGCTGTTCATATTTAGTAGCGCTTTTGGATGCACACCAATCATACGGTTGATGATGAACTCTAAACGCGCAAGACCGATACCTTCGTTTGGCATTTGGGTAAATGAGAAGGCACGATCTGGGTTACCCACGTTCATCATGACTTTGAATGCAAGCTCTGGCATAGATTCAACAGAGTTGGTCTGTACTTCAAAATCAATCTGACCTTCATAGATAAAGCCAGTATCACCTTCAGCACAAGAAACCGTCACGTCTTGACCATCAACCAATAATTCAGTGGCATTACCACAGCCAACGATAGCTGGAACGCCAAGCTCACGAGCAATAATAGCCGCGTGACAAGTACGACCACCACGGTTGGTGATAATCGCAGAAGCACGCTTCATGACGGGCTCCCAATCCGGATCGGTCATGTCTGATACTAAGACGTCGCCGTCTTCTACTTTATCCATCTCGTTTAAATTGCTAACGATACGTACTTTACCAGCGCCGATGCGTTGACCGATTGAACGACCTTCACATAGGATTTTAGCATCGCCAGTATTGATGATATAACGCTCCATGACATTGCTGTCTTGGCGGCTCTTAACGGTTTCTGGACGTGCTTGGACGATAAAGATTTCACCGCTGTCGCCGTCTTTTGCCCACTCGATATCCATCGCTTGACCATAATGCTTTTCAATAGTCATGGCTTGTTTGGCAAGTGAGTTTAGCTCTTCAGTGGTTAAAGAGAACTGCATGCGGTCTTGTTTTTCGACATCGACGGTTTTGACAGACTTAGTGGTGCTACCTTCATCACCATAAATCATTTTCTTATGTTTGCTGCCTAGATTACGGCGAATGACCGCAGGCTTGCCATTTTCAAGCAATTTTTTGGAGATGTAGAATTCGTCAGGGTTGACTGCACCTTGCACAACCATTTCACCTAGTCCGTAGCTTGAGGTGATAAAGACCACTTGATCAAAGCCACTTTCCGTATCTAGGGTGAACATCACACCAGCAGCGCCAGTTTCTGAACGTACCATGCGCTGTACAGCAGCAGATAGGGCAACGCCTTCGTGCTCAAAACCTTTATGCACACGATAAGAAATCGCGCGATCATTATATAAAGAGGCGAATACTTCTTTAATAGCAATCAGGACGTTATCAATGCCGCGAATGTTCAAGAAAGTTTCTTGCTGACCGGCAAATGACGCATCTGGCAAATCTTCAGCCGTGGCAGAAGAACGTACCGCAACCGCGATGTCTTCGCCGCCACTCATGGTTTCAAACGACTGGCGCACTTCTTGCTCAAGGTCGCTTGGCAGCTCTTGCTCAATAATCCAAGTACGGATTTTTTTACCAGTCTCAGCAAGCTTATTAACATCATTCACATCAAGCGTTTTAAGCTCGTTGTTGATTTTGTCGAGTAAGCCTGTTTCTGTCAAAAAGCGATTGAACGCATTTGAAGTGGTCGCAAAGCCACCTGGAACGCTGACACCCAAATCAGATAAATGGCTGATCATCTCGCCAAGCGAGGCATTCTTGCCGCCAACCATCTCAATGTCATCTTTTCCTAGCTGATCAAGATTGATTACAAGTGCTGTAGATTGCGCTGCCATGATAACTCCAGAAAATAAGGTTATTTAGTAAAGATTATAATGGTCGATTATACCCCTATATTTGGATAATTTCGATACCTAGAACCAAATAAATCGTCAAAAATATACAAATTGTGGCGTTTGCTACATATTTGCGCGGTCAAAAATCAATATTTGTTTGTTAGAATATAACAAAGAGTAAAATATAACTGGTTTCTAGAGAAAAAATTTGCTGATAAGAAACCTTCCTTTATAGCAATACTATAGATGCATAAATACTCTTAATAGATATCCTTATTACATCGTACTTACTAAGTGTACGCCTGTAACATTGATTTCTATTAGACAGCTATTGTGCGTATAATATAGGGCACAAGAAACTAACCGCTACAGACTTTCTGCGCTAAATAAAAGCGCCTATTGAGGTCTTAACCAAGGTGTTCACGTTATGTTTGTAAATAATCCGCCCGAAGCCGCCAAGCCGACCATTCAAAACAAACAAGCGTTGCAAGTAGATAACGACCAAAATATCAGAACGGCGTTTTTTATCTCTGATGGGACGGCGATTACCGCAGAAACCCTTGGACGCGCCATTTTAAGTCAATTTGCCTCTGTGCCTTTTGAAACTCGGGTGTTGCCTTATGTTGATAGCTTAGAGCGCGCCGAAGAGGCGGTCGAACAAATCAATATGGCCTATCAGCGCGACGGTTTGCTGCCCTTGGTGTTCGATACGATTGTTAGCCCTGAAATTCGTGAAAAAATCAACTCAGCGCATAGCTGTAATTTGGATATGTATGAAGGGTTAATCGGACGAGTCGCAGAAGAGACGGGCGTCGAGCCGGACGCGCATTCGGGTCATGCCCACGATAATGTCGATTCTGAAACTTATAAAGAACGTATCGATGCCGTGCATTTTGCCCTAGATAACGATGATGGTGCACGTACTCGTCATTATCATGCAGCAGATATCATTCTTATCGGTGTTTCGCGCTCTGGCAAAACCCCAACCTCACTGTATTTGGCGCTACAATTTGGTATTCGAGCGGCAAACTATCCGTTAACCGAAGAAGATTTAAACGACAATCAATTGCCAAAAGCCTTACGTGAGCATAAGCACAAGTTATTTGGCTTGTTAATCGATACCGATCGCTTAGTAAAAATCCGCCAAGAACGCCGCGCGGGCAGCCGTTATTCTAGCTATCAGCAATGTCAGCAAGAACAGCGCGCCATACAGGGCATTTATATCTCGCAAGGGATTCCGAGTCTTGATGTCTCTGAGATGTCTGTTGAAGAGATTGCCACACGTATCTTGCAGATGACGGGACTTAAACGCCGTATCGGCTAAAGTAATTAAGCATTACAGAATAATAGATAACGGCTGGAGCGCTGATTATATTAGGTGCTTGCTATATTATCACTGACATTATAGCGGTGTAGCCGTTATTGCAAAATATCCTATCAGCACGTATGGTAGGCACGCTTTAGCGCTATGGGTCTAACTTGATCGTTACTTGTAGACATTCATAGCCTAAAAAATACACAGATTTATAAATTAATAAAAGAGGATACGATGGGAAGCAAACCGATAAGCGACGCGACCAATGACACGGGTAAAGACATTCATACCGAGGTGTCTAATAAAGAAAGCGGCCGCGCGCCGAACCCTGAGCATACTGAAGGCAAAACTAAAAAAGCAAAAATTGAGCAAACCCATGAGCAAGTCACTGAAGATATCATGCATCACCCTGACTTGGTCAATCCGCTTGATGATATCCGCATCGATATTAAAACTCCTTTTACTAAAGACTCGCAGCGCATCAAAGGCGATAAGCATAAGTATGAATATGACGCCGTTGTCCTAGGCGCAGGGCCTGCTGGTGAAGCGGCGGCGATGAAGCTGACCAAGGCCGGCAAAAAAGTTGCGGTGATTGATCCGCGTGAACAGGTCGGCGGCAACTCTACTCATGTGGGCACGATTCCAAGTAAAGCCTTGCGTCAATCGGTTTTTAACTTGATTAACTTTCGCCGCGATCCTATGTTTACCAAGGCGATGGAGTATCAGCAAGTACCTCTAAACCGCGTGCTCGCTAATGCGCGCCGCGTCATCCGTAATCAAGTAAGCACCCACACCCGTTTTTATGAGCGCAACCGTATTGATGTGATTCATGGTTGGGCAAGCTTTGTTGATGCGCATACTTTAAGTGTCGAAAAAGACGACGGCGTCTTTGAAACCGTGACCTTTAATAAAGCCATTATTACCGTTGGTAGTCGTCCTTATCGTCCTGATATTTTAGACTTTGACCATCCGCGCGTGTTTGACTCTGATAAAATCTTGCAAATGGATTATGTGGTCAAAAAAATCATCATTTATGGTGCAGGCGTTATCGGTTGTGAGTATGCCTCTATCTTTACTGGTCTTGGCTATAAAGTTGACTTAATTAATAACCAAAATCAATTGCTCAATTATCTAGACAGTGAGATTAGTGATGCCATCGCCCATGACTTTAGACAGTTTGGCGTCTTAATCCGTAGCAATGAAGAAATTGACCACCTTGAAACTCACGATGATTACGTGGTCTTGCATTTAAAAAGTGGCAAGCGTATCAAATCAGATGCCATTCTTTGGTCAAACGGGCGTTCGGGTAACACCGAAGGCTTAAACTTAGAAGCTATTGGGCTGGAAGCCAATAGCCGTGGTCAGTTAAAAGTAGATGATACCTATTGTACCGGCGTCGAAAATATCTATGCTGCTGGTGACGTCATTGGCTGGCCCTCATTGGCATCAGCGGCCTACGACCAAGGGCGCTGTGCGGCGGCGTTTATGGTTGGCGATAGCGATGCCGAGCCAGTATCAAGCGTGCCAACCGGTATCTATACCATCCCTGAGATTTCTTGTATCGGTAAAACTGAGCAAGAGCTGACCGATGAAAAAGTCCCTTATGAAGTCGGGCAGGCGTTCTTTAAACATCTGGCACGGGCGCAAATCATTGGTGAGCGTTCGGGCGTGTTAAAGATTTTGTTCCACCGTGAGACGCTTGAGATTTTAGGTATTCATTGCTATGGCAATCATGCCTCAGAGATTATTCACATTGGTCAGGCGGTCATGAAATGCAACAATACCCTTGAGTATTTTGTGAACACAACCTTTAACTATCCAACGATGGCAGAAGCCTATCGCGTCGCCGCTCTCAATGGTTTAAATCGCGTTTTTTAAACCAAACATCATCAAGTCAGATAAATAAAAAAGCGCCTGCTTCTTGAGTAGGCGCTTTTTTTTGAGGTATTTTTTATAGCATAAATGCCAATACTATCCATATATTTTTATGCTAAACAGCAGTTTTGCTTTGGCTCGTACGCCAGCGGAAAAGTAGCAGTAATAAAAAGTAAAATGCCCACAATCCTGCCAATGCATAAAAGCCAGTTGCGACTTGCGCCACACTCGCGCCCATTTGATTAAGCTGAACAGAGGTATTAATACCAGGCGTCGTCGGTATGACCCAGCGGATGACTTGTAAAAACTCTGGTAATTGATTGGCAGGCCATGGATATCCGCTGACAAAAAACATCGGTAGCGAGCTAAAAATCAAGATTTGCATACTGCGCTCACGCTGACGGAACCAGAGCCCAAACACACAACCAAGCGTGGCGACAGTTGGGCAAAATAGCAACAAAAATAACAAGCTGCCAAGCATGTTTTGACCACGTGGATAATGGTGCAGCTCAAAGGTCCAGCCATAATAAAAGCAGCCGATGATAAAGCTGAACATACTGAGCGCTGCAATACGGCCAAGCCAGCCGCGAATACTGGCGGCATGACGACGCTGCTCATACCAGGTGCCAATTAACATCGCTGTCGACATCAATAGGGTTTGTTGCAGAATAAGAATAGCGACCGCTGGCACCACATAAGCGCCGTAGCCTTCGGTTTGATTATATAAAGGGATGATTCTTAACGGTACCGCTTGGGTATTTGCCGCTGCGGTTGCAGAATACGCCCCTTGCGCCACGCTTTTTTTAATCTCAACGCCCGCTGAAACCGTACTAACCGCCTGCAAAAAACCCATTTGAACGTTTTTATTTAATAGAAAATAACCCCCATTGCCTAATACGCTGACGCTCGCTGCTTTGCCAGATAAGACTTGCTGCTCAAGTCCGCTTGGGATAATCATATATCCAGCGATGTCATCGGACCATATCGCTTCTTGAGCGTCTTGCTCATTTAAAAAACGCTTGGTATCGAGCTGCGGGCTAGCACTGGCATAACGAACGATGGTTTGAGACAGATTGGTATTGTCTTGATCGACAATACCAACGGGCACATGGTTGACCACTTCGGTTGAATACGGCCAAGGATAAAAGAAGCCATAAATAATCGGCGCAATCATGAGCAGTAGTAGCACGCCTTTATCAGAAAAGACGTCTTGGATAGTTTGCAAAAAACTGCCGAAAAAGCTTTGCGCTGGCGAATGACTTTTTGCCTCTAACATAGCACTAGAAGGCTGATTTTTTGTTGCTATGAGGTTTTCTTGAGATAAAGGTTCTTTTGGTGTCATAACCATTATCGGGCCCCCCAGCGTTCAGGATGTGCGAGCGCGCGCTTGCTCAATAAGGCGGCTAAAAACATAGTAACAATCGTCGCAAGCGTCAGTCCATAGACGATGGGTAATGAGATGGCAACCGGCGCTTGCATTTGTAATTGCGCTATATGCAGCTTAAGGTAATGGGTCAGTGGTAAGGCATCCGACCAATGCTGAGCGTTTTTACTGATGGCGATATAGGGAAATGTTACCCCAGCAAAGGCATAAGAAGGCGCTGAGATAAATCCGGTTGACGATAAACCCATGCGTAACGAAAACGAGGTTAAGGTAAATATCGCACCCAGCCAAAATGACAACATCATTAGCAATACAAGGCCAATATAAGTCGCAATAATGGAGCTGATAGCAACCGCTTGCTGCGGCGCGGCGAGCCATAACGCCAAAACTGACCATAAGCTATAAGCCAGCATGGGCCAAAAGTACTTACCCAATAAACCAAAGAGCAAAACTGATACACTAGCTTTTCTTGGCTTAGGATCTTCAATGAATGTTTGATTATCTTCAGTTAAGACTGAAACGGCCGTGGTCTGACGGTCTTTATTTTGGCTACCTTGAGTCTCATTGTCTTTAATAGTGGTTAAATCAGGCTGACCACCATTAATAAAGTCATACCAAATACCGATTTTCTTATCGCGCAATTCACGCCCAATGGTCGTCGCGCCAATGACCATGGCTAAAATATGCAGCAGTGCTGGGATAACGGTTGATGCTAAAAACTGTTGATAGTCGGTTGCTGCATTAAACAAACTGATGCGTTGAATACCAATGGGCGAGTAAGCAATCGCTGCTTGCGAGGGTGCCATGCCTTTTTTGACCAAACGCTGTATCTCAACGCCTGCTGATAGCGTCCCAATCACCGATTGGACACTGGTTTGGATAATGCCAGAATGAGTACCGTATTGGGCATTTACTTGCAATACAATCGGCGCCGGTTTACTCGATGAGATATTGCGCGAGAAATCCTCTGGAATAATAACCACCGCATAGATATCACGTTGCAGGAGCGCTGCTTCTACTGCTGCTGGCGAGTGATAAAGCTGTCTGACCGTCAGGTTTGGGTTGGCTTCCAAATAACGCACCGCAGTATTGGCAACAGGACCACGATCGTTATCCACGACGCCAATGGGTAAATCGGTGATTTGTATTTGTGAAAAAATCCACCAAATCAAGAGCACGGTCGCAAGCGGTATCCAGACCACCATGCTTAAATCCCACGGATTTTTGGCTAAAAAGCGGCGCTCGTAGCCTGCACTACGTATAAAGGCGCCGATTAATCCGCCGCGTTGCCCGTTTTGCTCAGTCAGGCGCATGGCTTACTCTTTGGTCTGATTGGCAAGGGTTGGATTGATATTGACGACCACGCTCATTCCCGATCGGATACGTCTATCAGGTGTTGATGGTCGCGCTTTAACTTCAAAGGTGCGCACATCAAAACCATCGTTGTTGTTGGTCGGACGCCAAGTAGCAAAGTCAGACAAGGTTGAGGTCGCATAAACAGTAAACTGCTTGGTATAAGGCTTTTCAGGCGAGGATAAAGCAGGAATCGTACCCATAAAACGCTGCCCAATGGCAAACTGGTTTAAGTAGGTTTCAGTGACGTTAAGTACTACCCATTGATCGTCTGTATTAACCAAAGTTAGGATAGGCACACCTTGTCCAATGACTTCGCCCGCGTTGACGATGACATTATCCACGATACCGGCAATTGGACTTTTTAGATTGGCTTCTTCTTTAGCGACCAGTGCTTCTTCTAGTTGCGCATCGACTTGGGCAACTTGGGCGGTTGCGGCAGATTTATCCTCGCTGCGAGCGCCTTCTTTTGCCAAATCATACTGCAAGCGTGCCGCTTCTGTCTTATCTTGAGTCGCTAGATATTGCGCATAAGCTTCATCGCGCTTTTGCCGTGCCATCAGACCTTCTTCATAAAGACGGTTGACGCGCTGATAAGTATTTTCTGCCAAATCAGACGCCGCTTTATTGGCTTGCCAAGCCGCTTTTGCTTGGGCAATTTCTTGTGGGCGGGCACCGTTTTCTGCTTTATCAAGCTGGCTTTGCGCCATTTGCTTGCCAGCACGCGCCTGATTGATTTTAGCGTTAATCTCAGGTGAGTCCATTTCAATAAGCTGCTGACCGACCGTTACCGCATCACCTTCTGTGACCATGATTTGAGCAATACGCCCCGGTACTTTTGCAGCAATAGACGTTTGCTGCATTTGCATTTGACCTTGTAAGGTGATGACTTCAGGCTCATTGTGTTGATTGCTTTTATACAAACCATAAGCAATTGCCCCTAATATAAGCAGCACAAGAAGTACCAAAATCGCCTTTTTAATACCGACAGATTTATCCGCGTTTGCAGGCTCGCGTTTATAAGGCGGCACCGCTTGTTCTTGGTCAATATCAGTGCTGTCGATTCTATTAGTGCTATCGACGCTATCAGTATTATCAAAGCCGGATTCAGTCGGTTTAGTACCATTAATCGCATCAGCATCAGCATCAACGGGCGTTTGCTCATGATGACTGCGGTTTGTTTCAGTAGCTTGGTCTGTAGCAGGTAGTTTGCGTGAGTCGCCTGATTCGTTATTAGATTCAGTCATGACAGTGAGATTCCTAAAGCGATAAAGTCGATAATAAGCAGAATAGTATTGGCGTTATTTAATCTTGGCAATTCATATGATTGTTGAATACGGTGTACTAAATAAGCTACTTGTCATATAGGGTTGGTAGACGAATATCAGCGGCGTTCAAGTAAGCATTAAAAGCAAGCGGCGTACCGCAGCTTTGCATCAAGGCGGCAAGCGACTGGACATAAGTATTTGCTGCCTGCGCTTGCTCGGTGCGCGCTTTGAGGTATTGTGTCTGAGCTTGTACCACATCGATGGGCGTATTCAGGCCTTCTTGTAGCCCAAGTTGACGTAAGCGCAATACCTCTGCTGCCAAATCCACATTACTTTGTAAGGCTTGATAGCGCGACTGAGCGTTATTGACATCGTGCCAGTTTTTTTCGACCAATAATAACAGGTTGTCACTGACTTCTATCTCTGACAAATCTGCTTGGCGTATTTTGGCGTTACTGGAAGCTAAAGACGCCTTTTTATCTAGCCCGCCCCAAAGCTTCCAGCTGGCTGAAATACCAGCGACCCAACTGGGGTCTTTTTCAACTTGGCTATAACCATAAAGCATGACCGTAGGTTTGTAACCCGTATCAGATAGCGCATGCAGCTGCTGCGCTTGCGCTCGTTTGGCAGCAACTTTTTGCAAACCTGGATGATTATTCAGTGCTAAGTCTTGAAAGTAATTCACATCAGGCAGAGGACGGCTTGAGACAAATAAAGGCGTGCTGGGTTTGATACGATAATCGGTACGCAATAGACGCTGCAGCGCCATCATTGCCAGACGCGCATCATTATTAGCATTGACCGATTCGCTTTTTGCATCGGCAAGCGCCGACTGGGCTTCTAAGCGATCGACACGGGAGATAAAGCCTTCTTCAAGCAGACGCTGCGCCATATGGTCAACTTGCTGCACCGTATCATAAGCATCGTCACGTAAATAAGCGGCAATAATCGCCAACTGTGCCTTAAAATAACGCTCAACTAAGGTGTTATACAGCTCGTTGGTATCTAGTATGCTATCAGCAACGGCTTCTTGGGTGCGAGCAGTGGAAGCGCCTGTCAATGCCGCTGTGCGTCCAGCGGTATAAATAGGCCATACCACGCCAAGGCCTGCGCCCGTCGTTGAACCCGAACGTTTCAAATCGTAAGTATCTGGGATACGGTCACCGACCAATTCACCAAAGTCTGGCAAATTTTCTATGTCTATCGGCGGGTTGATACCATCAATACTACTATTCACATCGTTGATAATACCGTTTTTAATTGACGATAAATCAACATCGGCGTCCAAGTTATAAGCAGTGGCGGAGGCGCGCGCAAATACTAACGGGTGGTCGATGGTTTTTAAGGCATCGGTTTCATATTCACTGGCAGCAATCGCGGCTTGATTGGCGGCGATTTTTGGTGAAACTTGCAATAAAATATTTTGCGCTTGCTCAAGACTAAGCAGACTCGATACTTCTAAAGGATAGCTATTTTCAATGCTTTTATGGGTAATAGGATCGATAAGGGTGGTTAAATGACCATTTGACTCAGCTTTAACTGGCTGTGTTTCTATCGGCGCGGCTTTATTTTTTATGATGCTTTTTTGCGCAAGGTTTTTATCAGTTTGAGTGTGAGTTATTTGAGTGCCGTTTTCTTGAACACTGTTTTTAATACCACTACTGTCTTGCAGGCTGCTTGGCGTATCCGCGTCAACAATTTGCGTCACGACAACGGGCGCTACTTCATTTTGGGGCGTGTTAATATCATCATTGGCGTTTGCGGAGTGAGACGCGGCTAAGCCCATGAGCGTAACCGTCATCACCGCAGTAGACAGAGTCGATAAAGCAAATTTCATAAGTCGCATAAGCCATTAATTAGAATGCAAAGTGTTTAAAGCGCAAAATTTCTAGCAGGTAGTCAAACAGGGCAATATTATAGACCATTAATAGAAAGCAAAAATTGGTTATTCATAACAAAGCGTACACTGTAGTGGCACAATGGTGACGGGTCAATGCTCACTATTCGCTTATTTTGCGTTGAATGGACACCAGTTTTATGTTAAGTGTCTAGCTTCAAGATAGATAATAGCATTATTTATGAATTGGTTTATAAATCAGTGATAAAACCAGATAAAAATTAGCCGATAAAAAATAACATTATATAAAATAGGATGCGAGTAATGGCAGGATATATTTTAGCGCTAGATCAAGGTACGACGTCGAGCCGCGCAATATTGTATGACGACCATGCCCGCCCGATTAAAATGGCCCAGCAGCCGACGACTTTAAAAACTCCGCAGGCAAGTTTTGTTGAGCAAGACGCGCAGCAGATCTGGCAAACGCAGATTAGCTGTGCTCATGATGTGATTAATCAAGCAGGGCTGCTAGCCACCGATGTCACCAGTATTGCAATTACCAATCAGCGTGAGTCTATCGTGATGTGGGATAAGCAAACGGGCAAACCTTTAGCGCCGGCCATTATTTGGCAAGACCGCCGTACTGCCAGCTATTGTAAAACGCTTGCTGCGAAAAGCCCAAGCGCTAAGACGGATAACAGCCATGATGATATGGCCAGTGAGATTCAACGTCTTACAGGCTTGCGTTTGGATCCATATTTTAGCGCCAGTAAAATTGCATGGTTGTTAGAAAACGATCCCAAATTAAGGGTGCGCGCTAATAAAGGCGAAATCGCGGTCGGTACTATAGACAGCTGGCTTATTTATAAATTGACCGGTGGCGAGCATGTCATTGACGTCACCAATGCTTGTCGTACCTTATTATATGATGTCCATAAACTGGTATGGTCGGAGGAGCTATGTACCTGCTTTGGGATACCGATGAACATATTGCCCAAGGTACTACCGTCTGATGGCGATTTTGGTAAAACCAAAAAAGGACTGTTCGCTAAACAAATTCCCATTCAGGCGGTATTAGGTGACCAGCAAGCGGCGCTGTTTGGGCAAGGTTGTCTCAATGCAGGCATGGCAAAAAATACCTATGGCACCGGCTGTTTTATGCTGATGAATATTGGTAAAGAGCCGAAACTGAGCGAGCATAAGTTACTGACGACCATTGCTTGGCAACGCAAATCAACGCCAACCCGCCCAGACAATCTATCCTTTGATCAAATTGTGCAGTCTGGCAGACGCTTGCTACAGCCGCCCAAAAGAGAAGTCACTTATGCCTTAGAGGGCAGTGTTTTTATGGCGGGCGCTATCGTGCAGTGGTTGCGTGACAATCTTGGCATGATTCAACAAAGCAGTGAGGTTGAGCATTTAGCGCGGCAAGTAGATAGTAGTGAGGAGGTGGTATTACTGCCAGCATTTACAGGGCTTGCGGCGCCTTATTGGCGCTCAGATATCAATGCCAGTATTACCGGTATGAGCCGTGGCACGACCAAAGCCCATATTGCCCGCGCGGCTCTCGAGGCCATTGCCTATCAAACTTACGATGTGCTGATTGCCATGCAAAAAGACAGCCCGCACCCTTTGACTGAATTAAGAGTAGATGGTGGTGCGGCGAATAACGACTTGCTCATGCAGTTTCAAGCCGACTTGTTAGGCGTACCGGTGCTACGCCCTAAAGACACAGAGATTACCGCTAAAGGTGCAGCTTTATTAGCGGGATTAAAAACCGGTCTATACGATGAGACTACGATACAAGCCTCGTGGCAGATTGATCGCATCTTTGAGCCTGAGATGTCTGCAGATAGGCGTGAACAGCATCTTGATAAGTGGCAACAAGCGATTGATAGAGCGCTAAAAGTCTTATAAATATTTAAATGAAAAATTAAGGCATTAGTGAATAGACGCTTATAAATTACTCAAAATACTCTGCTGCCCTACAAAATAGTGATAAAGATACAGGCTGTAACGCAAGGCAATCGTAATTTGGACATAGTTTACATAATCTGTGTATCGGTCATTATCCATAAGTTCCTATACTTTAGATGAATCAAGCAATACTGCTGATTTATAAGAGGTAATTTTTAGCAATTATTTTTATTGGTTAATTCTAATATTGCATAGTTTGTTAAATTTAACGCTTTATAAATGAGTGAACAATAAATCTAATATATAACAAATAATTTAAGGATAATATTATGAATAACGATGGACGTATTACCGACCCTAATAACCGCGTAGTGAATGATGATTATGTTGAAGTGGGCGACAGAGAACGTATTATCGATGATAACGATCGCCGCTTAGCAGGCACTGACCGTGATATTAATGGCAATAGAGTTGTCGGTCATGAAAACGATAATATCATCAATGACCATGATGCTATTGACCGTACTGCCGTTAAGCATATGACGAAGGAAAGCAGAGAAGATTTAAACGCCGATCCAATTACAGGTGAGCCAGGTTCACATCCAATTGGTACTGGTATTGGTGGTGTTGGCGGGGCAGCAGCAGGCGCGGCAATTGGTACAATGGCAGGCCCATTAGGTACTTTAATTGGCGGAGCTATTGGTGCTATCGTTGGTGGCGGCGTAGGTCATGCAGCAGCAGAAGCGATTGATCCTACTCGTGAAGAAGCTTACTGGCGCGCAGAACATGCCAATGCCGATTATTACCGTGAAGGTCACGACTTTGACCGCGATTTACACCCAGCGTATGCAGTAGGTTATGCAAATCGTGCTCGTTATCCAGCTGGTGCTCGTTTTGAAGACCATGAATCAGACTTAGAGCGCTCATGGCATGAAGTGAAAGGTGAGTCGCGCCTAGAGTGGAATGAAGCACGCCGTGCCTCACGTGACGCATGGAACCGTGTATCGTAATAAAGCGATGAGTTCATAGATACTGGCTATAAGTCAGGTTAGCCTTAAAAAATGAAGGATAAGTTACGTTTTGTTGAACTGCTTTTTGCTAAACATATAAGTTAAGTTTAACTAATGAGGTATTTAATATAAGTAAGCAAAGGATAAGAAAACTTACTCCTTCATTACTAGAGTTAGTTTGATTGTAGAACTGGCTCTGCTAACTCATAAATATAGTCAGTTTTATGTTATTTTAAAGCTTCCAAAGATGTCTTTGGAGGCTTTTTTAATGTATATTATTATGTATGAATATAGAGTGGTAAAAGGTTATTTTAGAAAATAGCCATTATTAAACAAAGACAATCATCAAAAACAGTTACTCGTAAAAAAGACAATTATTAAAAATAAAAATAATAATAATAGGTAATTCATGGTTAATAACGCTGAAGACAATAGCCCTAAGCAATTTTATATAGCAACGGCCAATTTACTTAATTTTGCTAACCCTAATCGAATTTATTATGAAAACACGCCGGCTTATAGCGATAACGAATACCAGCATAAGCTGCACGGCATTACCGACTTACTGGCAAAGGCCCATGCTGATATTATAGCCGTACAAGAAGTATGGGACAGTCAGGCGCTTGAAGCACTGGCAGTAGGGTTAGGATTCAAACCTGAGCATGTGGTTATTCCGCTGGCAAGTAATGATAAGGCCAGTCCTTATACCCAAGGCAAAGGCGCGCAACATACGCCAGCTGTCGGAATTATTACGCGTTTTGAGCAGTTAGAAAACACTTTGTTAGAACAGGTAGAACCAAAAGCGGTCATTGATATTCCTGATATCGGTCTTTATCAGCGCTTTAATCGTCCGCCGCTTGTATTACGAGTCAATGCCTTTGGACAACCGATTACGATTGTCACCGCGCATTTAAAAAGCAAACGGGCTTTTTTCCTACGCGATGAAAACGGTCAGTTGCTAGAGGATATGGACGATCCAAATATTCGCGTCCGTGCCAAGCTGCGTAGTTTGTGTATGCGCGCCGCAGAAGCTGCCTCTATTCGTATGTCCATTATTGAGCGCCTGCATCATACGCGTGAGCCACTGATTTTATTAGGCGATATGAACGATGTCACCGGTAGCGTGACCACCCAACTGATGAGCGAGACAGGCGAAGTCAATTATGATAAAAGTATGCGCGATGTCGCGTTATTTGACGCCGCTCGTATTCAAGCACGTTATGGCTGGATGAAAGATGTTGCTTATACCCATATTTATCAAGGTATGCCTGAAGTGATTGATCAGCTGTTTGTTTCAGAAGAATTTTTACCTGATAGTAAGTTTTCGCTCGGTCAGGTTGAACGAGTTGACTATTTTAATGACCATTTAAAGTGGGATTATGCCGATAGAGTCATCGATCATGGTATTATAAGAGCGAAAATTAAACTTCACAATTAACCCTGTTTACTTAGTAATTAGTGAGTTATTTTTTAACCTATTCATGTCCCTTGCTTGATAGTTTACAAGCGTTTATCATGCTGCTTCATTTTAGTATAGTAGCGGTGCTATTGGCCCAAATTGCCGGTTGATAGAAAATAGTCCTTCGATTTAGGACAAATACTATCTGATGAAGACTATATAAAGTTAGGGCGTAACCTTAAGAGATTTATGATGATTGAAAATAAAGAAGATAAGATTGAAGATGTACTGGTAGATTCTGAGCTGGCAAAGAAGCTGGTGCCAAATAAATTCAAATTTACCAGTCAACAAGGCCGCGCACGCCGTCAAAAACTATTGATGGGCGCGAAAAAATTGAGTGAAACTCAAGCAATTAACGACATCACTTTGGCAGCTGTCTGCGAAGAAGCGGGTATTCCAAGAGCTTCTGCTTATCATTTCTTCCCTAATATCGAAGCGATATTTTTAGCACTGCGTTTTTTAAATGCCATCGATATTTTAGAAGTGCTGACAACGGTTGAAACGGTTGATTATGACAGATGGCAAGCGTACTTGACCGCGTTGATTGAGCGCTGTGTACAAATATTTGATGAAGATCAAACCAAAGCCAAATTGATTTATGACACCAATACGCCTGATTTTGAAGGGGATAGCTATGGTGAGCATATGGACAATCAAGTGGTGCAATTGGTCTATAAGCGCTTATCAGAGCGTTATGAGATGCCAAAATTAGAAGATATTCAAGATGTATTATTGATTACCTTCAGCATCATCAATGCCATCTTTACGGTTTCTTATCGCCGTCATCAAAGCATTACTGAGAAGTATTTGCAAGAAGCCAATACGGCGTCTATCGCTTATCTGCGTTGCTATCTGCCAGAAAAATTACCGCGTAAAAACCGTTAATTTTTATTGAGTTAGACAAGAGTTTTGAGCCAAATGACGAATATAAAAAAGCCGACATGATGTCGGCTTTTTTTGTGCAATTTTATGAGATTGTATTAATCGTTTAGTGTTTTAAGAGGACATTTAATTTTTATTCATTATCGGTAGCGCTTGACCGTTACAACCGTCATCGCTTGAATCTAAAGGAGCGTATTCTTCATAATAGCGCACGATAAGCGCTTCTAAAGCGACATTCGCTTTTGAATCATGAGTATTTACAAATGCCTCGCGCGCTTGCTCAAGCCAGCGGTCTGCCATCCGAAAGTGACTGTTTGATGATTTCGCGCCACGCTCACACTGGTCGGTAGCTGCCCATATTAATGACACTTCGCTAAAGGCGATTTCGCGTGGCGCGCTATCGATACCGCCACTATCTTTAAGAGCGCTTAACGTTGCCCATAAATCAGGTCGCATGAGCGCAGAAGTAGACGGAATGTCTTCAATAAGTGCAAGCTCTTCAACCTTATCATTTTTTAACGCTTGCAAGATATTTTCTGCCGTTTGGGCAGCTTCCACACCAACGTCTGAGCGACTATTCATACTGTCTTTATGATTTGCATAGTTTAGCCAAGCTTGGGCTTTGTAAGCAAAGTATTGTTGCCGCGCGCTCATGTTTTTTTGTTGATAAGTTTGTAATTCGTTCAGCATGCAATCCATAGCACGCTGCTGTACGCTTTGTGATTTAGAAGGTGCTAGAGTTTTAGTATCGTTGCTGCTGCGACAGTAATCTGCTGTCTTTAATGTATTCTCTTTTGGCGTAAGACTTGTAGTTGATACACAAGAAACCGCTGACAATAGTAACGCAGCTGATAAGACAGTATATAAAGGTTTTTTATAGCCAGTGGCTTGAATGCTAGTGCGAGGCATAAGAACAACCTTATAGTAAGGTAATAAGTATTTCGAGAAAACTAATTTACCGTGGTATTTAAAGATACATTGGCAGATTTTCTTGCAGGTAAAAGTTTAATATTCCAACGGATATAGCGATATTCAGAAAGCGGCGTATTAGTCATTTTTCCAGCTACTTGACGCACTAAGGGTATATCAGCAAAGTTTTTTCCATCGGTACTAGCTTGAGCGCTAGCAGGATGTGCTTCACCAGTAAATGTCATACTTGAAGGAATTGGTAGAGTAATAATTAAGTCATTGATATCTTTGGCTAAAGTATTAGTATAAATGACTTTATACTGGATAATAGTGCCTACTGGAGCAGTTCTGACAGGTATATAAACTACTTTGCCTTGCTTATCACTCACTACTTTATTAGTTGTCAGTTCCATTTTTACTCCATTATTAGCATATCCCAGAGTTAATGAAAGCATAAATAATAAAACTGTTGACAAAATAACCTTTAAAAATCTAAGGCAATTCATAGTATATTTCTTCCTCAATTCTCATATCGCTATCTACTTGCTGACTGTATCAATGTTAAATGAGATATCACCTTCATTATTTAGAGATTATGAGGTAATTATAAGGAAGATGCTATTTAATTATAGGGGTGGTGAATATTTGCTAATCTGTGCAGTTATAAATATGTACGCTTTTGTTTTTATAGCTCTCTACTAGATTATAAATATTTTTTACCAATTCTCTTATAGCAACTCTAAAAAACAGACGAATGGCAGTTTTAGTATGACCAAACACATCAAAATGCTAAATTTAAGTAATGGCTCCGTAAAATAAAACGACTAAACAATATTCTGAAATATCGCAAAAAAAATATCCACTATTTATTTCAGAAATACTTGTCATATCGGCATTTCTCCATAGCTATAAACAAATCCACAATAAGTACCTATAATAGAGTGTCATTATCATTTGATAGTGAGAAGCGCATAGTGGCTATCGTTTAATTTTACAACGGTTTTTATTCGCGCCTAATGCTACTCTACAGTGATATGATTTATTTAGAATTCTCTGTTATAACCCTGAACGTAAATGCAATGCTTAGATGCGGCAAGGAAGTTATAGGGAAGGCATCAAGTCAATCGATTGCTCATTAAGATACGTACCACCCTCTGATTTAATAACACCCTGTTATCGTGCAGGGCTGACTGATAAAAAGGATTAATAAAGATGAATTATTATAAGGATGCTGATAGCACCGAAACCCAAGAATGGCTGGAAGCCTTTGAGTCGGTTATCAAACATGCCGATAAGGATCGAGCGCAATTTTTATTAAAAGCACTATATAACATGGCGGTACAAGAAGGGCTGCCATTTAACCGTCTCGATACCGCTTATATCAATACCATTGCGGTCGAAGATGAGCCAATGTATCCAGGCGACTTGACGATTGAACGTAAAATTCGTGCGCTGATTCGCTACAACGCATTGGCAATGGTCATGCGTGCCAACAAAAATGATGATGATTTAGGCGGTCACTTAGCGACTTTTGCTTCAAGTGCGACCCTTTATGAAACCGGATTTAACCATTTCTTTCGGGCGGCAAGCGACCATTTCGGCGGTGACATGATTTATTATCAAGGTCACTCGGCGCCCGGTATTTATGCGCGTTCTTATTTAGAAGGGCGTTTAGATGAAGAGCAGCTGGATAACTTTCGCCGTGAAGTCGGCGGCAAGGGTCTGTCAAGCTATCCGCACCCATATTTGATGCCAGATTATTGGCAGTTCCCAACCGTGTCCATGGGTTTGGGCCCAATTATGTCCATTTATCATGCGCACGTGCATCGCTATATGGAAAACCGCGGCTTGCTAGAAAAAGAAGATCGCAAGATTTGGACTTTCTTGGGTGATGGTGAAACCGACGAGCCAGAAAGCTTGGGAGCCATTTCGCTTGCCGGTCGTGAGAAATTGGACAATTTAATTTGGGTCGTTAACTGTAACTTACAGCGTCTCGATGGTCCTGTGCGTGGTAACGGCAAGATTATTCAGGAGCTTGAGTCGGTATTCCGCGGTGCAGGCTGGCGGGTGATTAAAGTGATTTGGGGCGGTCAGTGGGACACCTTGTTAGATAAAGATACCACCGGCGTGCTTAAATATCGCATGGAAGAAGCGGTCGACGGCGAATATCAGTTGTATGAAGCGCGTACGCCTGAATTTACCCGTAAAGAGTTCTTTGGTAAATATCCTGAGCTAGAGGAGATGGCAAACGAGCTGTCTGACCATGATATTTCGCGCCTAAACCGTGGCGGTCATGATCCGATGAAGGTCTATGCGGCCTTTAGTGAAGCCATGAAAACCAAAGGCCAACCGACCGTGGTCTTAGTAAAAACGGTAAAAGGCTATGGCTTATCTAATCAAGCACAGGCAGTCAATAAGACACATCAAATCAAAAAACTCGATCATGAAGCTTTGATGTATTTCCGTGACCGCTTTGACTTGCCATTTACCGATGAAGAGTTAGAGACGCTACCGTTTTATCGTCCAAAAGAAGACTCGCTGGAGATGAAGTACCTAAAAGGTCGCCGCGAAGCCTTGGGTGGTCATCTGCCCAATCGCCGTAGTGGTCATATTCCATTAAATATTCCAGAGTTGTCTATTTTCGATCGCGTGCTAAAAGGCAGTAATGGTAAAGAGCAATCGACTACCATGGTGTTTGTGCGTTTACTAGCAGCGATGTTAAAAAATAAAGACATTCAAGATCGCGTCGTACCTATTGTTCCTGATGAAGCGCGCACCTTTGGTCTAGAAGGTATGTTCCGCCAATTGGGCATTTATTCAGCTTCTGGACAGAAATATACGCCAGAGGATAGTGAAGCTTTAATGGGTTATAAAGAAGCCATCGATGGTCATATGTTAGAAGAAGGCATTAACGAAGCGGGCGCAATGAGTACATGGATTGCTCTGGCAACCAGTTATTCTGTCAACGCCTTGCCGATGATTCCACTGTATATTTATTACTCTATGTTTGGCTTCCAGCGTGTTGGCGACTTGGCATGGGCAGCAGGTGACTGTCAGGCGCAAGGTTTCTTACTTGGCGCAACGGCTGGCCGTACCACGCTAAACGGCGAAGGCTTGCAACATCAAGATGGTCATTCACAGATTTTATTTAACGTCGTACCGAACTGCGTGACTTATGACCCTTGTTTCGGTTATGAGCTGGCAGTGATTATGCATGATGGTCTACGCCGCATGTATGGTGAGGGCGAGCGTGTTTATTATTACTTAACCTTAATGAATGAAAACTACGAACAACCTGCCATGCCAGAAGGTGTCGAAGAAGGCATCAAGCGTGGTATGTATTTGCTAGAAGACAATGGTTCAAGCCAAGTTCAGCTATTAGGTTCAGGCGTTATTTTACGTGAAGTGCAAAAAGCGGCGAAAATACTAAAAGATGAGTTTAATATCTCATCTAACGTCTGGAGCGTGACCAGCTTTAATGAGCTAACCCGCGATGGTATGGCTTGTGATGATTATAACCGCCTGCATCCAATGGATGAAGAAGTGGTGCCATGGGTGACCGAACAGCTTGCTCCGCACGAAGGTATCGTCGTCGCAGCGACCGATTATATGCGCAATTATCCAGAACAAATCCGCGCGTGGTTGCCTGACAATCGCCCTTATACGACTTTAGGTACTGATGGCTATGGTCGCTCAGACACTCGTGAACAATTACGTAGCTTCTTCCATGTCGATGCCGCGCACATTGTGGTTGCGACACTTAAGCGCTTAGCTGATGAAGGTGAAGTTGAGATGCGTCTGGTAAAAGATGCGATTTCAAGCTTTGGTATCGAAGCGGATCAACCGCCTGCATGGCAACAACAGCCTCATTATGATCATTTCCCAGATGCCCCAGGCCCTGACAATGTACATCCGAACCCTGTGCCAGAGTTTGTCAGTGAAGATGATGACGAAATAAGCAGCGAAGGCCGCGCAGAAGATCCGGCCGATGCCGCCTTACTCAATGATGACGACGTCAAAGAATAGCCCAAAGACAAGGCAACAATAATATAAGGAGAATTACGGATGGACATTAAAGCCCCCGATTTGGGTGTTGATAGCGCCGAAGTCAGTGAGATTATGGTCGAAGTTGGCGACGTTATTGCAAAAGACGACAATATTATCTTATTAGAATCTGATAAAGCCTCAGTAGAAGTACCAAGCTCGGCTGCCGGTAAAGTCACTAAAATTAGCGTGGCAGTTGGCGATCAAGTCAGCGAAGGCATGGTGCTCATTGAGCTTGAAAGCGATACTGATGCTGACAGTGAAATCGAAAGCGACAGTGACAGCCAAATCACTAACGCTGATACACAAAACAAAACAGACGCTGCTGCCGACAAACAAAGTGAAGCGCAGGATAATCAGCAAGCAGATACTAATCCAGCTGAGGAAAATACTTCTCAACCAGCAAACCAAGCAGGCGAGCAAGCAGGAAAAGCAACCACGCATGCTTTGCCAGACTTAGGTGTTGATGAAGCGCAAGTGTCTGAGATTATGGTCAGTGTCGGTGATATGGTCACGGCGGATCAATCCATTTTGCTCATTGAATCTGATAAAGCGTCGGTCGAAGTGCCAGCACCAGAAGCAGGCAAGGTTGAAAAAATATTGGTGCAAGCGGGTGATATGGTCGCCAATGGTCAAGACTTTATCGTGATTATTGGTGAAGGTTCAGAGAGCGGCAGTAATAATGCTAGTGAATCTAAGGCTGATACTTCTGAGACGCAAGCGTCCAAGCCAGCTGAAGCAGAAGATAAAAGCGCTGATTTAGACCAAAAAGCCAACAAGCAAACGACTGGTGAGCCTAAACAAGCCGCTAAATCTACGACTAATACTAGCGCTGCAAATGCTAAGCTAACCGAATCGCAAGTCAATGAAAAAATGGTCGATATTTATGCCGGTCCTGCCGTGCGTAAACTTGCGCGTCAGCTAGGCGTTGATATTACTCAAGTGACGGGTTCGGCGCTTAACGATCGTATCTTAAAAGAAGATTTGTTTGCCCATGTAAAAGACAGCTTAAGCAAGCAAAAAACTGCGCCTACCAGTAGTAGTACTGTAAGCTCGAGCCTGCCAAGCTTACCTGATATGAGCAATGCTGAGATATGGGGCGAGAGCGAAGTACAAGATTTAAGCCGCCTACAAAAAGTCTCGATACCGCAGCTCAATTACAATACTTTGCTGCCGCAAGTAACGCAGTTTGATTTGTCAGACATCACGGAAACTGAAAAGTTACGTGGTGAGCTCAAAGGCGCTATGAAAGCGGAAGGTATCGGCTTCACGATTTTAGCTTTCGTGGTTAAAGCAACTGCTTATGCATTAACCCAGCATCCGCGCTTTAACAGTCATTTGAGTGACGATAATACCCAAATTATCTTACGTAAAAGCGTCAATATGGGCATTGCGGTTGCGACGGATGATGGCCTGATTGTACCTGTTATCAAAAATGTGCAAGATAAAGGCTTAAAGCAAATCGCCATTGAGATAGGTGAGCTTGCGGTCAAAGCGCGTGATAAGAAGCTCACGGCTAAAGAATTACAAGGCGCAAGCTTTACCATCTCTAGTCAAGGTAATCTAGGCGGTACGGCGTTTACGCCACTGGTAAATTGGCCGCAAGTAGGTATTTTAGGGGTATCAGAAGCCAGTATGCAGCCGCGTTGGAATGCTAGTAAGCAATCTTTCGAGCCGCGTCTGATGTTGCCGTTATCTTTATCTTACGATCATCGGGTGATTAATGGCGCTGATGCTGCGGTATTTACCCGTTATATCGCAAGCTTATTGGCAGATCCACGCCGCATTTTGCTATAGGCTTGCTTATTCATTATAATTAGATATATTGTTAAAAGGACTGTCTGCGGATGGTCTTTTTTATATCTCATTTATGAATGAATAAAAGATATTTGCAGACACAAAGAAGCCAGCTATTAAGCTGGCTTCTCTTATTTATGGCGTTCAGTTTATAGCAATGGACTATATTAGAACTGTTTTACGAAAGCAACGCCATATACCCAAGGGCTGATATCTACTTCACCAAGTTCATACTTAGTTCCGTCAATATTTAAGCTAGCATCGGTTTTGATGTCCATATAACGCGCATCAATACGGAAAGACTCAGTAGGCGCAAATGGTATATCTAGACCAATATGACCAGCAACACCAACGCTATCATCAAGATCTAAATCGGCGCCGTTAGAAATTTTTTCTTTAAAGAAAGTGGTGTAGTTCACACCAACACCAACGAATGGCTTTACATTCATAGGTAGGTTATAGCCATCGAAGTGGTATTGTAGAGAAAGAGTAGGTGGTAGATGCTGAGTTTTGCCTGTAAGCAATTCGTTACCAGTAGCATCATTTAAAGTGAAATCATGATGAAATGGAATGGCTGCTAGTAGTTCAACACCAACGTTATTGGCGATAAAGTATTCGCCACTGATGGTTGGGCGTACATCGCCATCAACATCGACATTCGCAACTAAACCAAGATCAGTGTTTGCTAAAGTACCGTTATCACTTTTAGGGTCAACATAATGTGCGCCAGCAGCGATAGACCAAGTACCAGCAGGTACCGCAAAAGCAGTGGTCATAGTAAGGGCAGTTGCAGCAGCTAAAACTAGGGATTGTAGTTTCATCGTTAAGTTCCTCAACATAATAGATGTTATTGGTCAGTTTCTAATGAGGGATGGCATTAGTGACCATTAGATAATGTTAGAGTCAGAATATAGCTGGTAACATTATTTCTCTATTATAATACAAAAACCTCACGAGGAGTAAGGTTTTAAATAGGAAGTTAGCTTAATTGTATTTTATGTTACAGTCGTGACGGATTTTATGGGTTAAATTACTCTTTCTATTTTTAAATGCTTGTCTTATGCTACATTTGCGTTTTTAAACATTAGTATTAAACAATGACATGGATAGAAGGATAGAAGGATAGAAGGATAGATTGGATATTATGCTCGGTTATTGTAGTAACTCTCCGCTGCGCTGCGAAAATGCCCGCTCAATTAAGCTTTTAAACCAAATAGATGCCTGTTGTCCTAAATGTGGCTTGTTTTTATTACCAGCCCAAAACTTAAGCAATCAATTACGAGCGGATGAGCGTTTTTTACGTTTGATATTTTTTGTCACGGCGCTGCTATTAGTAATCGCGACCTACATTTATTACATAAATTTTGTATAATCATAACGTCTGAAGCAAAAATTGCGATAAATTGTTTAAAAAACCCTCATTGATTCTGCAAGCGCAACTACCTTTTTGTTGATATCTCCCACCTGATTTTTATCACATAAAACCGGTATTACACCACATAGGGACGGCATGCTATTCCAATCTATTCGGCGCTTGCGTCTTTTCGTCTATAACATTTTGCAAAACGATGAGCATGACACGCTCTTTAGTCGTTATGTCGATTACTTTCTCATTTTTTTGATTATGGCGAACGTCACGGCGGTTATCGCTGAGTCGGTTGACAACTGGTATTACCCGTATCAAGCGTATTTTACGTGGTTTGAAAACTTCTCTATCGTGATCTTTTCTATCGAGTATTTACTGAGGTTATGGAGTGTCGCTGAAGCCAAACCCAACAATACCACGTGGCGTCAGCGCTGGGATTGGCTAAAAAGTCCGTCGGCGTTGATTGATATCATTGCCATTGCCCCCGCATTTTTGAATTTCTTTGTCAGTATCGATTTGCGCTTCTTACGTATTTTGCGCCTGTTTCGAATTCTGAAACTCACCCGTTATTTTGCCTCCCTGCGTATTTTATTGGTGGTTATCAGTAAGGAGAAAGGCTCGTTTCAAGCGGTTATTTTTATCTTAATCATTATGATTGTGACGGCGTCAAGTGGCATTTATTTGGTCGAAAACCACGCTCAGCCTGAAGAGTTTGAGTCGATACCCAAAGCTATGTGGTGGGCGGTGGTCACCCTGACGACGGTAGGTTACGGCGATGTCACACCTATCACCAATGCTGGTAAGATATTAGGTGCACTTATCACCATACTCGGCGTTGGTCTTGCGGCTTTGCCAGCGGGTATCTTGGCGACGGGTTTGGCAAATGAGCTCAGTCAACGCCGAGAAGAGCTCGAGCAAGATTTTCGCGAACAACTGGTCGATAGTGATTTTGATTTGGTGCAAAATCAGATGATGATTGAAAAGATTCGCCGCGAGCTTGGATTGGATAAGGAGCAAGCGCAAGAAATCGTACTGCAAGTACTGCGCGAAAAAGAGCTTGAGCGCCGAGAAAAGGAAGTGCGGCAAAAGAATTTTTGTCCGCATTGCGGTGAGCCGTTAGAATAAGAGGAGTATGTAAAAATTCTTATTTAAAAAGAACAAGGGTAAAACGTTAATTAGCGTTTTACCTTTTTTTTAATCGATAGGTTTTTTAACTGATGTATAATCAATCTAATATTGGTTATGTATCAGTTATACATAGCTGGCGTAATCGGTAGAGCGCGTGCCAATTCATGCGCCACTTCTTGCGCGGCGGTTGCTAAATCTTTTGCAGGTAGCGGTAGATTTTGCAAGGTCAAATGCCAATCGTCCACTTCTCGCTGCAAGTGTGCCGCCCAAAGTGTTACACAGTCGCGTGGTAGCTGCTTTAAATTAACCTCAAAAACGCGGTTGCCTTCATCATCGCTTAAATGAATCTCACCTTTTTTGACTCTGCTAAACGGTAGGTCGTGGTAAGAGTTAGCGATTAAGGCAATGTGAGTGATATGCGCGGGTATTTTATCCAAATAAATTCTGATTTGCTCTTGGTCAAGGGGCGCAAGATACATCGCTTGTTCACCGCGGTCCTTACCGTTGAGACTATCGCCTTGATGTTTGACGGATTCTGCTTTATCCCGTAGCTGCTTAAACCAAACGATATCGCTGATGGTGCAGTTGTCGTTATATAGTACGCAGGCCAAATCAATATCAATCGCGCCTTCATTTTTCTTAAAGCGTTTTTTTAGGTTTTTAAATAAGCCTTTTTGCTCAATCTTGGTAAATTCATAATTGAGCGCAAAAAACAATGTCCCCGTGTCTAAACCCAGCCCTCTTAAACTGTCTGAAAGTAACGGTGATGGGGTAGTGGCTGACATAATATTCCTTTTGGACTTTTAATTTCGTATTAGGTTTTTAATTAAGATAAACGTTGGCGTATTGGGTACAGCGGTTAAATTTTTATCATCGTTAATAGTTATCATAAGTAATCATTCGCTGTCTTTTTATTGTCGCTATGCATCATTGATGGGTTTGTCTAAAACCGCTTGATATAGGAGCGCAGGTTTGGCGTCTAATAGACCGCTACCAAAGCCGCGTAACCACCAAACCAGCTGCGAGGTTAAGTTGACGGTTGCGCGTATGGTTAGGGTTCCATCACTATTGATGATTACAGTTTGATCGTCACTCAGCTTGCTTTCCGTTAAGCTTTTGCCCGCTTGTTTGGTAAATTGTAGCTCAACTGCGGTATGTTTGCCACGATCGGGTAGCTGGCTAAATAGAGGATGGCTAAAGCCCATGCCACCTGCATCTAAATAGTTATCGAGGTGGAAATTATCAGGGGTTTGAGCCGCGCTTTCTAGTATCTCAACGCTGGCAAAGCGGTGAAGGGCAAAGGTACGAATAATTACGTCTGGGTCATCGGTACGCGTCGCCAATAAGTAAATAATCACCCCACGCTGGATGATGGCAATGGGATTTAGAATGTATTCGCTGGCTTGTGATTTATCGCTACGAGTATAACTGGCTTTTATTTGTAGTTGATAAAACAACGCATGATAAATATTGTCTTTACTTTCCAAATCAATATGTGGCGCAATTAAGGGTTGCGAGGCAGGCTCGATACGTACCCTATCAATCCATGAATGGGTGACTTTGCTGTTTTTAAGCTGCCGGCGTGCCAAATCAAACCAAGGAAAAAGCTCATCTAAAATAACCGGCGGCAGCAGCTGGCTTAGATTGGCTTCGACCATATTAAAGGCAACCGCTTGCGATAAATTCATATGCGGCAGACTTTGCAGCGGCGCATCGTCTTTCCAACGCCAACCTTGCGGATTGGCATTGTTTTTTTCGATAGGAAAGCGTTTGGCAAGGGCATTTAAATCGCGTTGCACGGTGCGCAAACTGATATCAAAACCTGCCAATTTAAGCTGCTCGTAGACATGGGTGGTGCCTACCCAGCGATTGCGCTGCAACTGCGACAATACTTGCCATTGCCGCGCCGTCGTTGCGGCACCATGGCGATTATCTGCTGCTTCCTCAGACGCTTTATTATCTGTCACAACTTCTTCATTTTGCGCAGCTAATTCTTTCGTTACTTCTTTAGTCACTAGAGCAGTTGCTTGCTTATTATTAGCTGCTTGCGATTGAAGACCATCGGCGTCAGTAGAATGTACAGTCATTAAAGATAACCTTTATTCAGTCACGAGTTTAATTTTTATAAGGGTATTATTTATGAATACAGCTTATTAAAACAGCAAAGCGCAAAAAACTCATCATCGCAGAAAAGCATATCAGCGTCTAGAGTTGCTCTGCTGTATTTGCGCAGCAGTCATCTTGTTCTTTTTTGGCTTTTTTTTGCTTATCCTGTTTTTTTTGACGTTTGGCCTTACGCTTCTTTTTATCCTTTTTCTTCGATTTTTTATCATCGACTTCGTCATCAGCGTTTTGATTTTCATCCCAAAGCATCAACCGACTTAATACTTTACCAAATAGAGTGTCTTTACGGTAGCGACCTTTTTTATTCATGGTGTCGACAGGCAGACCCGTCATTAAGGTCAAGGCTTCACTAAGCGTCTGCACGCCATAAATATGAAATTGCTCTGCTTGAACAGCGGCGATAATATCGTCACGTAGCATTAATTGTTTGACGTTGGCCATCGGAATGACCACGCCTTGTTGTCCCGTCAGCTCTTGCTCGCGGCAAGCGTCAAAGAAACCCGCGATTTTAGAATTGATACCGCCAACTGCTTGGACTTCGCCTAACTGATTCATCGAGCCGGTAATTGCAAAAGATTGATTGATCGGGACGTTTGCTAAAGCGGAAAGCAGCGCGCAGCCTTCACTGACCGTGGCACTATCACCATCGATATGAGCGTAACTTTGCTCAAAAGCGAGCGAGGCGCTAAAGTTGAGCGCATGATGCTGACTAAATAAGGCGCGCAAATAGCTGGTCATAATCAGCATGCCTTTGGCGTGTAAGCTGCCGCCCAAATCGACATCGCGCTCGATATCGAGGATTTCGCCAGCGCCAATATTTGGCTGAATAACCGCGGTCAGACGCGCAGGCATACCAAATTCGCTATCGGCATAGCTGACGACGGTGAGCGCATTGACTTGGCCGACGGCGTTACCTTGGGTCTGAATCAGCTGTTGGCCATTTTTTAGCTCATCCCAATAAAGGTCGCGCAAGTATCCTGAGCGCTCGTCCATATCGTCAATAGCGTGGGTCACGTGAATGGCGCTAACGATATTTTTACCGCTCAAACGCGCATGGCGGTTGGATTCATGCAACAGCTTAATCAATAAATCACTATGCAAACTCAAGCGGTCTTGGTCTTCGGCTTGTAAGCTTAAATGCTCAAGTAAGGCAGCTTGGGCGCTACTATCAAACGGATAAAGGTTGGCATAATCAATGATGTCTGCCATTTTTGCCACCAATGCCAATTCATGTTCAGGGCTACGTGTCACATCATCATGAAAATCGGCACGTACTTTAAATACCGCATCAAACTCTGGCTCAAGCTCGAGTAATTCGTAATATAAATCCGCTTCGCCAAGCAAAATTACCTTAATATCAAGGTCAATCGGTGCGGGTGCAAGCGACAAACTGCCTGTCAAGGTTAGCATCTGCTCAAGGCTAGATAGTCTGATTTTGCGAGATTGCAGGGCGCGTTTAAGGCCTTGCCAGGCGTAAGGATGCTCAAGCAGATGACTGGCTTCTAACAACAGATAGCCGCCATTGGCACGGTGCAGGGCGCCTGCTCGAATCATACTGACATCGGTGGTCACTGTGCCCAATTGGGTGATTTGCTCGACATGACCCAATAGGTTTAAATGCGTCGGTAAGTCTTCAAAGATAACCGGGGCGCCACTATCTGGCGTATGACTGACAATGACGTTGACCGCGTAACGGCTCGGCGTTGTGGCAAGAACGGCCGTCACAAACTCATCATCATCACCGTTAACGATGCGCTCGACATGAGTGACCATATCGGCAAATACGGTTTTTAGATACTCGACAACCAAGGGATGAGCAGCAAATTGCTCATAAATAGGCGCAAATAAAGGTTGTAGCGCACGACGTGCAATATTGCGATGCAGTGCTTCAATGGCATCATTGGCTTCGTCTTCTAATTGCTCTAGCGCAATGGTTAGCTGGCTTAAGCGCTTTTGCATATGGTTTTTTTGGGCAAAGTTATTCAGCTCAGCTTCATATTCGCTTTTGCCGTATTCGTTGCCATACTCGCTGTTAGCATTACCATCATCAAGATTATTTTTAGTAGGGTGCGCAGTTTTTTCTTCCGTTGTTTGATTTTTTTGGCTACTAGAAATTTTTGAATGGTCAGTGCTCTGATGATTTTCTTCGGTAGATAACTTGCTAGGATGGACAAATACCGCTTTATTATCAAATGCGCGAAACGTCAGTGCCAAATCGTACTGCTTACCTTCGGTATTAAGGTCATCGTAAGCCTGACTTTCTTTTTGATGGGTGTCATTTTTAATCGCTTCGATTTTGCTTTGATACTGGTCGCTACGAAAGCGTTGGCTAAGTCGTTTTTTGGCGTGCTGCCATAGTTGATTAACCTGTTGCTGCAATATCTGCCCTTGTCCGGCAGGTAGGCGCAGCGCTTGCGGTGTACGCGGGTCGGTAAAATTGTGCACATAAACCCAATCATCTGGCGTCGGTGCGTCAGCGGCAATTCGTTGTAGTAAACGATTTATAACCGTGCGTTTACCTAAACCATTTTCGCCCGCGGCAAACACATGATAGCCGCTGGCATGAATATCCAGCGCCGTCTGCAAGGCTTTTAGGGCGCGCTGTTGCCCAAAGCCGACATCTAAATCAGGGGCAGTGCGGGTATCGCTCGGTAGCTCATCAGGATTGGTATAACGCTTCAGCTGCTCGGCACTAATAAGACAGCGCTCATTAACCTCGATAAATACCGGATGAGGCGTATTAGGCATATCTAAAGTGCGCTCTTGCTCATCAGTCTCGTTCGCCTTTATTGCTGTCGGCTTTGTATTGGCTGGCTTAGATGCTTTTGTTACTGCTGAATTTTTAACAGGTGTTGCCATAGATTTGCTGTCTTTTGAATCTTGATTTATAGGGGTGTTTTGCGGTTCGGTCATAGTTATATAGTAAGTCGTTTTAAAAGGGTGGAATGGTTATTGATTTTTTACTGTTTGCGCTTTAAGTTTAGGAATATATTTTTAATCATGCTTACATTTATGATAGTAAATAAGAACATCTTACAAGATATCGGCGCGTTTTAGACAAGACATTCAGCGCAGTTTTGTATCATAGTAAAGTGAAAGTTTCAGCTTATTAGGCTGTAATAATAGAGATTTTATTACGATGACCTGCTGGTTATTGAAGAAGATAAGCCATCAACATAGGCGTAGATAGTATAAGATGGCGTACATTGGCGCAATCTGCAACTATTCAAGGAGCAGAGCGCATGATAAAATAGACGGTTCACATGTCAAAACTGGATAACCCGTATGTCAGATTCTACTAATACCTCTTCATCGTCTGCTAGCACGGGTAACAGTCATATTGACCCGACAGGCTTTGTAAAGCTCGGTGCGCAATTACCTAAGCTGGCAAGTATGCTGGCGCAAGCAATAGACGAGTTGGGTCTTACGTTAAGCGCGCAGCAGCAGCGCACGTTATTATTGTATTTAGACCAGCTTTTATTATGGAATAAGGCGTATAATCTGACCGCGATTACCGATCCAGTCGAGGCGCTTATCAAACATATCATCGATTGTTTGGCTATTATAACGCATTTACCGTCAGGGTCGCTGCTTGATATTGGTACGGGGGCGGGCTTGCCAGCGGTGATTATTGCTATCTGTCAGCCTGAGCGCCAATGTACCGCCCTCGATAGCAATCAGAAAAAAATTCGTTTTATTAAGCAAATCAGTAGCGAGCTTGGTTTGAGTAACATGCACCCAATCGCCTCGCGTATTGAGGCGCATGAAGCCAGCTACGAGGTGGTAACCTCAAGAGCCTTTGCCAGTCTGATTGATTTTGTCGAAGTGGCTCAGCCGCGCTTGGCAGAAAATGGCTATTTATGCGCGATGAAAGGCAAAGCCCCAAGCGATGAAGAGCTACAGGCGCTAAGTGACGCTTGGCAGATAAGAACGATTGCATTAAAAGTACCGCGTTTACAAGATAGTCGTCATTTAATTGAATTATCTTATAAAAATGTCTAAGCTATGAGCACGTCACGCTATGTGAGGCAACAATTGTTCTTTAGTTATAAGTGGCGTGTACGCTGTTGTCTAAATAGACTTATAGGTAAGTGTCAGGTATTTGAGTAATATAATAAGCTTGAGCGGCAAAAATACTGTAGTAAAAATCAGTAACAGATTCTAATTAAATTGAGTGAGTGTATGGAAATCATAGCGATTGCGAATCAAAAAGGCGGCGTGGGGAAAACCACGACGGCAGTAAATTTGACCGCCAGCTTAGCGTCCAAGCGCAAGCATGTACTACTGATTGACTTAGACCCACAGGGCAATGCGACCAGTGGCACAGGTGTCGACAAGAACGCCTTGGACTTGACCATCGCTGATGTACTGCTCGATGGCGTTGCGCTATCTGAGGCGATTGTGAGTAGTCCAGCTGGGTTTGATGTCATCGGCGCCAATCGTGATTTGGCAGGGATGGACATTACTTTAATGAGCAAAACCAATAGTCATGAGCTCTTTAAGACGGCAATGGCGCAGTTGGCCAAGGATCAAATCGCGACCAATAAATCTGCTTACGATTATGTCATTATCGATTGTGCACCAAGCTTAAATTTATTAACGATTAATGCATTAGTTGCCACCGATAGCGTTATTATTCCCATGCAGTGTGAATATTATGCCCTAGAAGGTTTGGCGGATTTGTCGCAGACGATTGAGCGTCTCACTGAACTTAATCCTAAGCTCTATATTCGCGGTGTGGTCAGAACCTTGTTCGATGCGCGCAATACCTTGGCGCGTGATGTCTCTGCTGAGTTAGAGGCGCACTTTGGTGATATTATGTATAAAACTCATATTCCAAGAAATATTCGTTTGGCTGAAGCACCCGCACATGGCTTGCCAGTTATTGCTTACGAAAGATGGTCAAAAGGTGCGCGCGCCTATCAAAAACTGGCGGCTGAGGTGATAAAGCAGAGCGCATCATTATAAGTTCATGTTGCAAGTTAATAAAAGAACAGCAAATTATATTTATCAGTAAGCCGGTATTTAGCAATATTTGGCTTTTTATTTTAGCGTTAGAGGATAGGTAATCATGGCAAAGAAAAGAGGGTTGGCTGCCAATCGAGGCTTAGATGCCTTATTAGGGTCAATCAAAAAAGAAAAGCAAATTGCCGCCTCTGCCTTACAAGATGACACGGTAGTGCGTGAGCATACTGAGTCAACCAAAATACCACAACCTATTGAGCAAGAAGATAGCGCAGCTGCGGCTGTTAACAAGCCTTCTGCCTTGCCAGTGTCTGAACAAACCAATGACAATAATAATCGTAAAGCGCGGACGATAAAAAAAGCCCCTGTTAATAAGGCTCGCACAAACGTCACAGAAAATAGTACCTCTGAAGACCAAATCAGCTTGGTGCAAATCGATGTCACGCGTCTGCAAGCAGGTAAGTATCAGCCGCGCCGTGATATGAGCGAAACGGCGCTGGCAGAATTGGCTTCTTCTATTGAGCAGCATGGCGTCATGCAGCCGATTGTTATTCGTCCATTACTGGCGAATGAAGATAAAAGCGAAGCCTTGGTGACGCATGAGATTATCGCTGGCGAGCGCCGCTGGCGTGCGGCAAAAATGGCGGGTAAATCGGTTATACCAGCGATTGAACGTGCACTATCTGATGAATTGGCCATAGCATTAGCCTTGATTGAAAATATTCAGCGCGAAGATTTATCGGTGATTGAGCAGGCGGCTGCCCTGCAGCGCTTTCATACCGAATTTGGTATGAGCCATGCCATGATTGCCGAAGTCGTTGGTAAAGCGCGTACCACGGTATCGAATCTTTTGCGCTTGAATCAGCTCCATGATACGGTAAAAGACCATTTAGCAACTAACGCTTTAGATATGGGCCATGCGCGTACCCTGTTGGCGCTATCATCAGAACAGCAGCCTATCATTGCGCAAAAAATCATTGATGCTGGTATGACGGTGCGCGAAGCTGAAAAGCTGGTGAAATCTATCCTGCAGCCTGCACCAAAAGCCAATCGTGCCGAGCAAGTACAGTCTCGCGATGTTGAGCGCTTAACCCAGCGTTTAACTGATATGTTAGGCGCAGAAGTAAAGCTTAAGCATAAAAAAGATGGGCAGGGTAGCGTTGAGATATTTTTCCACAATCATGATCAGCTAGCGGCTTTGATTAAGCAGATAGAAGCGCAGGCTTAGGGCTTTTTATACCCCTGAACTGGTTATTCAAATGTAAAACCGGCTTTTAATAATTAACAAAAACATAGAAGAGAGTGCGTATGTGGGAGCTGGTAAAAGCAGGTGGTTGGCTGATGACACCTATCGTGGTGTGCTCAATATTGGCGTTAGTAATTATTATCGAGCGTAGCCATACGTTGCAGTTTAATAAAATTGTACCTAATAGATTGCGCGAACAGCTAATAACCCGTCTACGTGAAAACGGCGACATCGGTCGTACGCAGCTGATGAATGTCAAAGAAAAAACCCCTTTGGGTGATATTCTGGCAACTGGCCTGCTGTATCGTCAATACGGCCTCGACTCAATGACAATGCATATGCAAAACCGCGCCAGTGTGCAAGTGCATCAGTTAGAGAAAAAACATTAATATGCTCGGCACCATTGGGGCGATTGCGCCATTGCTTGGTTTGCTAGGTACGGTGTTGGGTATTATCTCGTCATTTCTAGCGATTACTGATGGCGCGATGCAAGACCCAACGATGCTAGCTGCTGGCGTGTCACAAGCATTGATTACTACGGCGGCTGGTATGATTGTGGCTATTCCGGCTCTGGTTGCTTACCGCTATTTTCAGCGCCGTATTATCGATATCAATGCGCAGTTTGAAACGCAAGCGGGACTGATGATTCAAGAATTGTATGATTATCAATTGCTAGACAATACGCATGCCTCTACCATGTCTCTACCTGCTAATGGGTCGGAAACAACTAAAACTAAGGGTTATGAACTTTCACTTGACACCTCGGATTTAGAGACAGCCGCTACAGCAACTTAATTGTGTGATGTCACTTATTTGTTGAATCTGTACATTGCAGCCCATTAAAGAGAGCGATATGCGTTTTAGAAAACCGACCGTTGAGCCACTTGAAATCAATCTGACGCCGATGATTGATTGTTTATTATTTTTAATCGTATTTTTACTGCTTGCCACCTCGTTCAATCACTTTAGCCGCTTAAATATTATTCTTCCGGAAGCGGAAGGGGTAGCATTAACAGAAGAGCAAAACAGTATTGAAGTCGCTGTGCAAGAAGATGGCAGTTATTTGGTTAATGGCATCACCCTTGCGAGTAGCGATGAGGCCGAGCTGACTAACATGCTTCAGCAAGAAGCGGGAAGCAATCGTGATATGCTATTTGTCATTGCTGCTGATGCAAATGCTACCCATCAATCGGTGGTACGGGTCATGGATATCGCTGGTAAACTGGGTTTTTTAAATCTCAATATCAGTACGGTTGTGCCACTTGGGCAGCCTTTACCAGAATCTGCGCCGCAGTAAATTTTAGGGCGTTTGATATATTGCTACAGTAAAAACATCAAACGCCACTATCATAACCCTTGGTGTTTTTACTGCTGTATTTTATGTTCACTTGCTACTGCTGCATTTGTGTCATTTCTTTTTATACCTAAATTGAGGCTTTTATGAGCCAAGCTTATCAACCTGACTCTAAAAAAAATTCTGCTAAAAAGTTGTCAGCAGCGCCATCAAATACGCCTAGGCATAGGACTTTATTGCGGCTATTAAGCTACCTTAAACCTTATTGGTGGGCGCTAATCTTGGTCATAATAGGCTTTGCGATTAATGCGGCAACAGAGATTTGGATTGCCAAGTTATTGCAATATATCACTGATGCCATCAATCAAAACGATCAAAGCAAACAGGACTTATTTCCATTTATTATCGTGGCGCTGTTTTTTGTCCGCGGCGTGGGCAGTTTTTTGGGTAATTACTATACGGCTTTGGTATCGCGCAATCTTGTTTATGAGTTACGCGTTCAAGTGTTCAATAAGCTTTTGCGTTTGCCAAGCTCGTTCTATCTGGCAAATCCAGCAGGGACTATTTCATCCAAGCTCATTTTTGATGTTGAGCAGGTAACTGCAGCCAGTACTGATTCAATGAAAACCTTGTTGCGCGATGGTTTGACCGTGGTGGCTTTGATAGGTTTTTTGCTTTATAGCAACTGGCGTTTAACCTTAATTTTATTTGTGGTGCTACCGCCGATTTTATGGTTGATACGGGTGGCCTCAAAGCGTTATCTAAAGCTGTCTAAAGGCATTCAAGAAACCATGGGTAGTGTCAGCCACATCACCAATGAGGTCATCGGCGGCTATCAGGTAGTGAAAAATTATGGCGGACAAGCGTATGAAGCCAAGCGTTTTGATATAACCTCAAAGAAAAACTTGCGCCAAGGCATGAAGGTCGTGGTGACCAATAGCATCAATACCCCAGCGGTGCAGTTATTGATGGCGATGGCGATGGCGGTCGTTGTATGGCTCGCGCTGCGTCCTGCGGTAATAGATAATATCTCGGCAGGTGAGTTTATCTCCTATATTGCTGCCGCAGGATTATTAAGTAAGCCGGTGCGCTCACTCACTGATATCAATCAAAAATTGCAAAAAGGGCTTGCCGCGGGTGAGTCAATCTTTACTTTGTTGGATGAGCCAGAAGAACAAGACACAGGCATACTTAGCCCGACTTTAGCAGGTGACATTCAGTTCGATAATGTCAGTTTGGTTTATCCTGATTCAACGGTGGCGCTGCGTGATTTTACTTTGGATGTGCGTGCAGGCGAGACGATAGCACTGGTCGGCCGTAGCGGCGCTGGTAAGTCTTCACTCGTTAACTTACTCACGCGTACTTTAAATACGTCCTCGGGGCAAATCACCCTTGACGGTATGCCAATTGGCGACATCAAGCTTGAAAGCTTGCGCGCGCAAATTGCGATGGTCAATCAGCAAGTGGTACTGTTTAATACCACGGTGTTTAATAATATTGCCTATGGCAGCTTGGCAAATAAAACTCAAGCTGAGGTCGAGCGCGCTGCAAAAGACGCTTTTGCCCATGATTTTATTATGAAAATGCCAAATGGCTATCAAAGTGAGATTGGCGCTGAAGGCTTGCAGCTGTCAGGTGGTCAACGTCAGCGTATCTCGATTGCGCGTGCGTTATTGAAAGACGCACCGATTTTGATTTTAGATGAAGCCACCAGTGCCTTAGATAACGAGTCAGAGTACTATATTCAAAAAGCACTCGATAACGTCATGAAAGATAGGACGACACTGGTGATTGCCCACCGTTTAACGACCATTGAATCAGCTGACCGTATTGCGGTGTTAGATAGTGGTCAAATTGTCGAATTAGGCACCCATGAAGAGCTGATGCGACTACATGGCCATTATGCGCAAATGTACGCGCGTGATTTTGAATAAAGATGGCTGCATAACTAGGATAAATAACACATCATCATGAGTATTGAAACCACAATGACGCGTGCCTGGCAACGTCAGGCTGCTTGGCTCTGGCTGCTACTGCCTGTCAGCTGGTTGTATGGATTCATTACGATGGTGCGCCGTCAGGCTTATCAGGTAGGCCTGTTTTCCAGTTATCGTGCGCCTATTCCGCTGATGGTGATTGGTAATATCACGGTAGGCGGCAGCGGTAAGACACCGTTGATTATTGCCTTGGTTACTCATCTGCAAAAACAAGGTATAAAAGTAGGCGTTATCAGCCGCGGTTATGGCGGTGATAGCAGCAAAATGCCCGCTTTGGTGCATGCCGATACCTTACCAAGCATCGTAGGGGACGAGCCCTGTTTAATCGTCAATATGACAGGTGCGGCGATGGCCGTTTGCCCCAATCGTAAGCAGGCTATTACCACCTTATTAAATGCTTATCCCGACTTACAACTGATTATTGCTGATGATGGCTTGCAGCATTATGCGCTGCAACGTGATATCGAATGGATTGTGGTCGATGCGTCGCGTGGCTTTGGTAATCAGCAGCTGCTACCAACCGGTTTTTTACGTGAACCCATGTCGCGCTTAAAAGGCGCAAATGTGGTTTATCATGAAAAAGCGGATAGGACGACCGAAGATAATAAGCAAGCTCAATCCAATCGTTTAACCATGCATCTACAAGCGGATAAATTGCAGTCTTTATGGCCTTCTGCTGTTGAGATAGATGGTTTCAGTTTCGCAGCAAAAACGCCTATGCCACTTATGCCACCTATACCAAATGGTCGGGTACATGCGGTAAGCGGTATCGGTTATCCGCAACGTTTTTTTGATACTTTATTGTCGCTTGGCTTTGATGTCATTGGGCACGCTTATCCTGATCATTATGATTTTAGCTTGACTGAGCTTTTACAATATAGCGAGCTGCCGATCATTGTCACCAGTAAAGACGCGGTCAAAATCAGAGCGTTACTAATAGATACGTCTAGCCACCAACCACTTAACGATGAATATCAAGAACTCGTTAATCGCTTATGGGTATTGCCAGTGTCTGCGGTGTTATCAGACAGTTGCTATGTCAACTTACAGCAGCAATTAAAAGCTTTAAATATTAATTTATCTAAAAGCACAAAAGCGTAAATGATTTTATAGGAATAAACCATGTCGTCAGACTTAATATCAGCTGAAACAATGCCAATTGAAGCTGCGCCAGCCAAAACTCATATTGTTATTCCTGCGCGCTTTAAAAGCACGCGCTTACCCGGTAAGCCATTATTAAAGATTCATGGCAAACCAATGATACTGTGGGTGGCCGAAAAAGCACAGTTGGCTGATTTTGCTGACGATATGTGTATTGCGACTGATGATGAGACGATTGCTAAAGTTTGCACAGAGGCAGGTTTTGATGTGGTGATGACCAGTAATGAGCATGCGTCAGGGACTGACCGTTTGGCTGAAGTTGCTGCTATCAAAGGCTGGGCTGAGCATGATATCGTGGTCAATATGCAGGGTGACGAACCTCTGGTACCGCCGTTATTATTACAGCAAGTCAAAGCCCTGCTAATGCAAGATAGCGACAGCGTGATGGCGACTTTATGCGAGCCTATCGAAGACTACGAAACTTTTATGCGCCCATCGGTCGTAAAAGTTGTCAGTCAGACTTCCAGCAATTTACAGCGTGCATTATATTTTAGCCGTGCACCGATTCCGTGCGACCGTGATGTGGTTTTGGCAAACGATAAAAATATACAGCAGCAAGCACCAAAAAACGCTTATCGTCATTTGGGGTTATACGCTTACAGAGTTAGCTTGTTACAGCAATTTGTACACTGGCCGCAAACGCCGCTCGAGATATTAGAAAGCCTAGAGCAATTACGAGTTTTAGAAAATGGTGGTCAAATTGCTATTGCCACTGCAAGCTGTCATCTACCAGCCGGCGTCGATACTCAAGAAGATTTGAATCGGCTAAATGCAATGAGCTTAGTCGATTTTCAAAATTGCTGATACAATATAATTGGCAATAGCCTAAGCAAGCTAATTGGTATGTTCAATTATTCAAATATTCTACGTGTATTAGCGTGTATAGCATACTAAAGGTATTGAGCGGCGATTAGGTGATTATGAGTAAGATAACCAAAATGACAACTGAAATGACAAGCGCATTGCCTTTGACGGATAATATATATTTTGCACCGCTATTACCATGGCAAAACGAGCTATGGTCACAGCTGACCAAGCGGGTGTTGATGCCGCAGCAATCTTTGCCGCACGCGCTTTTAGCCGCTGGTATGCAGGGCATGGGCAAGCGCGCTTTTGTTTGGCGTTTGGTAGCGTGGTTATTATGCCGAGAGCGCGAGCACAATCCGCTTGGCGCTTGCGGTATTTGCGAGAGTTGTCAATGGCTCAGATCAGGGACACATCCAAGCTTACAAGTTCTGCCACTTATTAGTATGCCAGTCAGTGCCGAACATGCTGATGCTAAACAAGCAGCAACTAACAGCGCAAAAGACAAAAAATCTGCCAAAGCTGCTAATAACGCTGCGTTAAAAATAAAGGTCGATGATATCCGTGCTCTGCAGCCATTTATTTATCAAGGCGGGCAGGGCGTGCGGATATGTGTGCTCGATTACGCAGAGCAAATGACGGTTGCAGCGGCTAATGCGTTGCTCAAAACCTTGGAAGAGCCGCAAGCCCAAGTACATTTATTCCTCATCAGTGATACTCCAGCGCAGTTACTGCCAACCATAAAAAGCCGTGTTCAGCAGTTGGCACTACAGACCATTGAACCTGCCGTTGCAGTTGACTATGTGACTCATGCTTTAGGTAGTACGGTCAATCGTGAGGCGGTCGGTACGGCGGGCATTGAGCAGCTGATACAGTTGGCAAATGGCGCGCCTTTAGCCGCGGTCGCCCTTGCGCAAGCACCATGGTATAGCAAGCGCGCACTATGGCTGACAACGTGGCAAGCGCTGCGTAGCGGCAAGCGTAGTAGCATAGCGGCAAGCGACTATTGGCAGACCCAGCTTAGTATAAGCGAGTTTATTCAATTGTCGGAGCTAATGCTCGTTGATATACGCCGAGTATGCTTGGGTCTTGATGCGCTGCAAAAGGATATTGATTTACCAGCGTCTTTACACAGTCATCAACCTACTGAAAGTAGTTTAGAGACGTTTATAAAAAGTATGCAAGAAATAAAAACGGCGCTACAACAAAATGTGCAAGAAAAATTCGCTTATGATAAGCTGATGCAAGAATTGGCTTATCTATAAATTCTTAGATTAACACATGAAGTGCAATACCAAATGCAAGGTGAAAAAAAGACCTAGATGCGCTAGCATCAAAGTTTTTATCCACCGACCAAAGTGAGATTGCAACCATGAGCTATACACATCTAAGCCTAGGTGAACGATACCAGATTTATGTCCTTAAAGGGGCAAAACATAGTATTAAATTTATAGCGAGGGCGTTAAACAGAAGTCCCAGTACCATATCAAGAGAGCTTAGACGCAATAAAAGCCTACGAGGTTACCGAGCAAAGCATGCTAATAACAAGGCTTGTGACAGACGGGCTAACAACGCCACAACTATTGTGGCTGACCTCTGGGCATGGGTGACAGACAAGCTTAAAGAGAACTGGAGTCCTGAGCAAATATCTGGCGTTCATGCTGGTATCAGTCATATGAGCATTTATCGCTATATTTGGCGTGATAAGAGGCAGGGCGGCACATTGTGACAGTGTCTCAGACGTAAAGGAAAACCATACCGGCAGCGTCTAACCGCTGAGACTCGAGGCCGTATCAATGACAGAGTCTCGATTCATGAGCGCCCTTGTATTGT
>NZ_LXWA01000036.1:0-42197 GCF_001652315.1 Psychrobacter sp. SHUES1
GTCAGCCACAATAGTTGTGGCGTTGTTAGCCCGTCTGTCACAAGCCTTGTTATTAGCATGCTTTGCTCGGTAACCTCGTAGGCTTTTATTGCGTCTAAGCTCTCTTGATATGGTACTGGGACTTCTGTTTAACGCCCTCGCTATAAAATTAATACTATGTTTTGCCCCTTTAAGGGCATAAATCTGGTATCGTTCACCTAGGCTTAGATGTGTATAGCTCATGGTTGCAATCTCACTTTGGTCGGTGGATAAAAACTTTGATGCTAGCGCATCTAGGTCTTTTTTTCACCTTGCATTTGGTATTGCACTTCATGTGTTAATCTAAGAAAACATACAATGAAATTGAGTGATAAAAACCGTCTAACGCTTATAAATTAGCGTTTAATCTTAAGGCACAGCCGCGTAAACGACCAATTCGACCAGCATTTCTTCTCGTGCCAAGCCTGAGATGACTAAAGCTGCGCGGTTGGGGTAAGGCGCCTTGAAATATTCTGCATAGACTTGGTTAACGGTTTTTAGATAGTCGCGGTCAGTGACATAAATGAGCACTTGTAATACCGCATCCATACTACTGTTAGCACATTCTAAGGTGTGCTTTAAATTATCAAGGGTTTGACGGGTTTGCGCTTCGATACCACCTGCGACTACCTCACCGTTTCCATCAATAGGAATTTGCGCGGTGTATAACGTGCCATTATTGGTGATTGCCCACTCAAGTGGCGATTTTGAGGCATAAAGTGCGGTATGAACCGCTTGTTTGGTTGAGTGAGTGCTCATTTTTTCAATCCTTTTCTTAGATGGCTTTATCAATCCTTTATTTCTAATCCTTATGCTACCCATTTACATACGATAAATCTAACTAATTAAATATTAGATATGATAGATTTAATCTATCACTTAGATTTGTATTAATTTAACGGTTCATGACGTTATGAAAGTGCATAAAATTAAACAGTCAGCAGCGCTTATAAAGGTAGCCAACATTATGAAATTACAACAATTACGTCATTTTTTAATCGTGGTAGAAGAAGGCGGTTTTCGTGCAGCTGCCAGTCGCGCCAATCGCTCGCAAGCGGCTATATCTGCATCGATAAAAGAGCTAGAAAAGACATTGAACCAAAGCTTATTTGAAGTTGGCAATAAAGCGACATTGACGCCGTTTGGCGAAAGCTGTGTGCCCAAAATTCAGCAGTTCCTGAGCATTTATCAAAAGTTGGAAGATGATTTGCAAGCGATTGCAGCTGGAGAAAAAGGTAAGATTAGGATTGCAAGCGTACCATCACTGGTCACAAAGCTGCTGCCAAGCGTTTTGGTTGCTTATTCTAAAAAATATCCTGATATCGAAATTGTCTTGATAGACGATAATGCGGTGGGGGTGGCGAATCGCTTACTGACGGGTGAAGTAGATTTGGCATTGGGCAATTGCACCAGTATCGACCAAACTGACATTGATTTTACGCCGCTTATATCAGACCCTATTGGCGTGGTTTGCTTAAAAAGTAATGAGTTAAACCATATAAACAAAAACGGCGAGTCAAACCAAACGTCAGGATTACATTGGCAACAACTGATGTCGCAGCCCTTTATTTATAATGGCACTTGTAGATTACTTGAAAACACGCCTGCTGAAGCCCTAAATCGTAAAGCGCGCTATACAGTAGAAAATATTACCTCCTTGTTTTCCTTATTAAGGAATGATTTGGGCATCACTACCCTACCAAAACTGGCTTTCCCAGCTAATGAGCCCGAGCTGGTCTGGATAAAGTTGCTGGAGCCGTCTTTAGACAGACAAATTGGTATTTTTAAACGTGCGGACAAAACCATCTCTGTGGCTGCTCAAGCTTTTTATGAGCTATGCATTGACTATGTGCAAAATCATTATCTGATGTAGTCTATAGAAAATAATCGGTGTTATATTTTATAAATAAGAATGCAAAATTACTGCTACCCGCCATTTAATAACCTTATAATTGCCTAGAGCAAAAGCTAAAAACTGAGCGTTTAAGCCGCTGCTCTAAGCAATTCAACCCTGCCAATTAAACCATCACTATTAAATTATTGTCATGAAACCATCTGATTAACTCACAAAAAGTTTATGACTAACGCAACTCATCAACGACCGCTAGCATAGCGACCAATGAAGCTTCTCCTAATTTAATAGAGCGCTCAGGTGACCAACCTGTATCTTCAAAAGGTAAATTGGCATTCTCTTTAAATGGCATCTCTAAGGTATTGGCAAGGCAATCAAAACGCTCGGCTACCCAGTGGGTGGCAATCGTCATGTTTGCTGTGCCCGGCGCATCAATGTCATAACCAAATTCAGACTGAAAATCGGCACTGGCCAATGTTAAGACTTCTGAGAATTTATCACGTAGATGGGCAAGGCGGTCGTTATAGCTTGGCGTGCCCTGCGAGCCGGCAAGGAACACATAAGGCAGCGCTTCATCGCCATGCACGTCATAAAACAAGTCCACACCCGTTTCTTGCATTTTATTGATGACATGAAATACTTCAGGGCTTTTTTCTAAGCTTGGGTTTGCCCATTCACGGTTTAGATTCGTCCCTACCGCATTGGTACGCAGGTGCCCGCGTACACTACCATCAGGATTCATATTCGGTACAATATAAAAATTGGCTTTTTCCAATAACAACTTAGCCGTGGCATTATCCTCGTCTAACAAACTGTTCAATAGCCCCTCAACCAGCCATTCAGCCATTGTCTCGCCCGGATGCTGGCGCGCCGTAATCCAGATACTGCGCTTCTTGCTATCACCATCACCTACTTTTACTAAGGTTAAGTCGCGTTTATCAAGCGTTTCGCCCAAATGCTCTAAACATGCGAGCGGATGCACTTGCACCGCCGCTAACAAGTCTTGATGACGCTCATAACTGTACGGGGCGAAATACGCAATTTGAATACTTTCGCACGCAAGCTCTGCCGTTATCGTCAACTTACCATCCTTATAAGAGGTTGGCAGACGGAACCAATACTCGCGATCATAGGAAGCCGCCGCTTGATAATCCTCCCAGCCTGCAAGGTAGGACGCCTTCCCTGCATTCGTAATGTTGAGTACGTACTGCTCGCCAACTTCGCCTGATAGACGAAAGTTAAACCACTGAAAAAACTCTCCGCCCACGTCTGGACGAATCGCCAATTGAATGTTGGTTTGATCTTCTGCATTGATAACCTCAATATTACCGGCATCGAAATTTGCGCTGATATGCATAATCTTTTCCTAATGGTTTTTGTAAATTAAAAGACAGATACTAAAAAAACTTATACTAAATACCATATTTTGTCCATCGTAGTAGGATGGACTTTATGGCAAACTTATGAGGAAGCTTAATTACTAAGCTTCGTTAATAATTTTTATTTACTTAACTTTAATGACTTAGCCTTAATTGCTTAACTTCGATTAAAAGATACCCGTTTTAGAGCATCATATAACTGACACGTTAAAATAAGGATAACATGTGACTTCAGGAAGAAGCGTCCCAGCAAATAGCGCCCTTATCAGATGTCCTATATACGTTGCGCCAAATCACTTCGCTGATTATCTCTCTCATCAGCAGCGCTACTGCTTGTTTTTAGATATCGACGGCACGCTTGCTGATTTCACCTTGAACCCGAAAGACAGCTTTATCCCCGCTACCACTTTAACACTTTTACAAAACATACAAGATTATGGCGTCAAAATCGCTGCTGTTACTGGGCGCAGTCTAGCCGAAGCAAAGCAAATGCTGGCGCCGCTAAGCTTACCCATCGCCGCAACGCATGGACTAGAAATAGACTTTGAAGATAACGAATCTAATAATAATATGAGCGTTTCATCCGTCGACAGCGTTAAGCTTGCTGCTATAAAACAAGCGCTTATCCGCTCTTGCTTGCGCTATGACGATTTTATCATAGAAGACAAGCCCTACTCCGTTGCCCTACATTATCGTCAAAATCCCGCCTTAGCCGATATCGCTTATCGCATTATAACCACAATCGTAAAAAACCATGGCGATTGGATAGTAAAACAAGGTAAATATGTCTGGGAAATCGCGCCCAAAAGTGCTGATAAAGGCAGTGCGATTTTGACCTTACTAAAAAAATTTCAGGCTAACAATAGGCTTTGTCCTATCTTTATTGGCGACGACATCACCGATGAAACAGGATTTATGGCAGTACAAGGCGACAAGCACATGACAGAAAGAAGTCGCTTTATACAAAATAACGAACCACGAGAGGATTCTAAACCACCCATAAAAGGTATGGGTATGAAAGTAGGTTATGACGGCACTGAGCCAACGTCTGCGCATTACTATGTCAATAATATTTTTGAGGTCACGGTATTGCTTGAGAGCTTTTTGAAGTTTTGCCAACAGCGCCCAACCTTATCTCCCAAGTTACCTGGTTTAACAGAGCGAGTTTCGCTACTAACAGACACTGACCGACACCCATCAAAAAATACCACGAGACCACTGACATGAGCCGCTTAATTGTCTTATCTAACCGCGTAAAGATGCCCGATAACCACCCTATGGCGGGCGGGCTTGCTGTCGCATTGCAAGACGTCTTAATCGGCAAATCAGTCATCTGGATGGGCTGGAATGGCGAAGTCGTCAATGACAACAACGCCAATAACACCGACGCCGCCAATACATTTAGCAGTATTCAACAACGCTTTATGGCGAGCAGCAAGGCAAAAACCCGTGCCACACAAATCACTTATATGACCACCGCTTTTACCACCCAGCAGTATCAGCATTTTTATTGCGGTTTTGCCAATAATGTATTGTGGCCTCTACTGCATGAGCAAACAGCGCTTATCAGCCAAGCTGCAGATGATTATGCGGGCTATCAGGCGGTCAACCGTTTATTTGCGCGCCAATTAAAAAGTATCATCCAGCCTGACGATGTCATCTGGGTCCATGATTATCACTTTTTAAGTGTGGCGTATCATTGCCGAAAGCTTGGTATAAACAATCGCATTGGGCTTTTTTTACACATTCCCTTTGTGGCGCTGGATTTTTGGCAACAGCTTGAGCAAAGCGCTGAGCTCATTCATCATCTGGCGCATTATGATGTGCTCGGTACCCAAACCCAGCAAGGATGCACCAATTGCGTTGATGTTTTCCAGCATTATTTAAAAGACAGTCTAATAAAAGCAAGCTTAGGCGAAGACAGTTTGGTAAAAGAAAATGTAAGGGAAGATACATTAGCAGAAAACAGCGATGTCGGACTTACCCCCATCAATGTCTTACAAAAAAACCAATCTTTTGCTCATGCTTACCGCTCATCTGGGACAGCATTAACGCTTAATTTAGACTTTAAACCTCATCATTCTTTATTGATTAATGCCTATCCTATCGGTATTAATGTCGCAAGGATCCAGCAGCAGGTCAGTCAGTTAGCCTCGTCTTTACCTGCACATTTGACTCAGCATAATGTATATAAAAAAACTGACAAGACGACGACACAACAAATTATCGCGGTAGATAGAATTGATTATTCAAAAGGCTTATTAAGACGTTTTTCAGCCTATCGTGACTTTTTAGAGCATTATCCAAGCTATCAAAAACAGCTGCAATTATTACAAATCGCTTGTCCTAGTCGCTTAGATTTGCCAACTTATCAACGGCTTTATCAGGAAGTTAAACAAACAGTCAGTGATATAAATCAGCAATTTTCAACTAACAACGGTGCTTGGCAAGCGATTAAATATAGCGAAAACGTCTTAAACCATGAGCCCTTGATGGCCGCATTTTGGCAAAGTGATATCGGCTGGGTCAACTCCTTAAAAGACGGTATGAATCTGGTTGCTAAAGAATATATCGCCGCGCAAAATCCTGATGATCCGGGCGTGCTCATGCTCTCGCGTTACGCAGGAGCCGCTGAGCAAATGCAAGCGGCGGTCATTGTCGATCCGCATCAGCCCACGAGTATGATAGAAGGACTAAGGACGGCTTTGACGATGCCATTAAAAGAGCGGCAGTTGCGTCATCAAGCATTGCTACAAGGGCTACATCAAGATGATTTATACGCTTGGCAGCAACGCTTTTTAGACGATTTATATTTAGAAGGCCGATATGATAATAAAAAACGGTCAGCAGATGATGGCACTTTTGATGCCATTCAAATGTCTGATTCATAATAATTAGGAGACTGTATGCAAGTGCCCGATGCCAAAAACGCTGTATTAATAAATATAAAATCTGCTATAGACGACGCTATACGCGCAGAAAACCAAACGATCGGCAGTTTTGCTATGACCGATAAATTGCGCCGTGAGATATTAACGATTCTAGTCGGCTATAGCGACCAAATCCCCCACCCTGCTAGTGGCGCTGGGGCTATTTCCGGTGCCGGTGCTGAAAATGTTATAAGCGAAGGCGATACGACGAACGCTCAAAACAATAAACAAGCAAGCAAGCCAAATCAGTCTAACACCTTGATTCGATGGCAAGTCTTGGCATACGTGTCGAGCCTAGATTTAACGCTTGCGAAATGGTTTGAATCGCATTTAGATGCGTTAAGTATTTTGCATGAAGTCGGCTACGATAAAGCGCCTCAAGGCTTATGGGCGGTTTGGGCAGCAGAAGGACATCCGAATCCTATACGCTATAAAGAGGACAAAATCAGTGGTAGCAAAGCATGGTGCTCAGGCGCCAACCTCGTGGATTATGGGCTGATGACTTATCGCGATGAGCAGGGACAAGCGCAACTATTGATGGTGGATATGCACCAATCAGGCATTGATATTGATAACAATGCTTGGCAAGCGATTGGCATGCAAGCCACTGATACGGCAACCATACAGTTCCATGAGGTAGACGCCATTAATGTAGGTGCGCCAAATGCGTATTTAGAAAGGGTAGGATTTTGGCATGGCGCGGCAGGCGTTGCCGCTTGCTGGTACGGTGCGGCCGCGTGCATTGCCAATTATTTAATAACTGCTTATCAACATAAACCCAATGACTATAAAGCCATGTATTTGGGTCAAATCAGCACAGCATTGGCCGTTACTCAGCAGTATTTTTATCATGTTGCTAACTTAATAGAGAGTGAGCCACAACAAAACCATGAACTTGCTATCCGTCAATTACGCGCCAATGTTGAGCAAGTAGCGCGCCAAGTGATGGAAACAGTCGGACAAGCATTAGGGGCCGCGCCATTTTGTGGCAATGCCCATTTTGCGAGGTTAACCGCAGATTTGGCGGTATTTATTCGTCAAAGTCATGGTGCCTTTGATTTACAAAAAATCGGCGAGTTATCTAGCGCTTTAGACCGCGCCACAAACAGTGATTTGACAGGCAGGACAATATATGGCAACTGTAAACCCCAAAGTAAGTATGGCAAGAGACTTTATTGACCATCATGTGCATCAGGCAGAAAATAATACGCAAGCCTTAACAGACCATAATGTGATGTCGGCGCACTCAGCACCCTTAGCGCACTTAGTCAAGCCTGAGCATCCGATTGTCGGTGACCGTATCATTGAAGGCGATGGTACTAGCGCCGATGCTTGGCAAAACTGGCAGGGACTGCGCGACTTACCTCGACTAGATATAGCAAAAAGCTTCCCGCCACAGCAGCGCGTTTGCGTATTTGCGCCGCATCCTGACGATGAGATATTGGGCTGCGGCGGACTGCTGCAACGATTGGCAGCCAACGGCAATCCTATCGTCCTTGTGCACGTGACCAACGGCACGCAAAGTCACCCTGACTCGCAGATTTATCCGCCGCGCCTGCTTGATACTATCCGTCCGCAAGAAAGCTTAGCGGCATTAGAAGTGTTAGGCATTGCGCAGCAGGTGACGTGTATGTCTTTAGCGCTAACCGATGGCGACGTCTTTAACCAAAAGTATCAATTTTATAAAAAATTGGCCGCTCTTATTCAGACGGGCGATATTTTAATCACGCCTTTTGTACATGATGGTCATCCCGATCATGAAGCAACAGGACAAGTAGTCGCCGCTTTCGCTAAGCAGCATCAGCTCGCCTGTTATCAAGTGTTGATTTGGGCGTGGCATTGGGCAAAACCTGCCGATAGTCGTATTCCTTGGCACTGCGCGCTCAGAGTGGATTTGACACCGGAGCAATTACAGCGCAAAACTGAGGCTATCGCCTGCTTCAAAAGCCAAATAACCGTTGATGAAAGCACAGGCAACCCGCCTATTTTATCGGCTCAAACCATCGCTAGAATTAGCCAACCTTGGGAAGTTTATTTATATGAGCCACAATCTTAAATTGACACCGCCAATGCATGAGGTCGGTAATTTTCAGGTGTCTAAAACCGACTTACGTACTGTTCATACTGATTTGCCAAATGGTGAAAAAGAGACGACAGCCACTGCTTACTCAGAAAGCTATTTTGACGCGTTATACAACGACAATAGCGACCCGTGGCAGTATCAGACCCGCTGGTATGAAAAGCGCAAACGCGATATGTGTCTAGCGGCGTTGCCACAAGCAAAATATACCAATGCCATCGAGTTAGGCTGCGGTAACGGTGTGTTTAGCGCCCTACTTGCCAGCCGTTGTCAGACCTTGGTAAGCATCGACGGTAATAAACAGGCCGTGCAACTGGCTAAGCAGCGTTTGGCAGATGTCAGGCATGTAAAGGTCATACAGGGTATCATTCCTAAAATATTACCAACTGCGAAATCGCATTTTGATTTAATTGTGATTAGTGAAATTTTATATTATTTATCGGCAAATGATATTGATACCGTCATCGCTTGGATTCAGCAAAATATTGCGGTAGGCGGCACGTTACTATGCTGTCATTGGCGCTATGACATTGATGGCTTTACCATGACGGGTGAAACGGTACACCAACGTCTGCACCGCGCATTTAATACAATAAGTCACGACGTAAACTCTGCGCAAATACAGCAAGTTGATAGTCAAAACCCTACCTTTACCCATCAAAGTAAAGTCGTCGATAGCGATTTTTTATTGGATGTGTGGCAACGTTCGGTAGAAACGGTGGCTATGCAAGAAAACTTGGTTTAACGTTAAATCCGCCGAATAAAATGCATGAATACTACAAATATCGCTATCGTCATTCCTGCTCATAACGAAGCGCTGACCATCTCTAAATGCTTGGCATCGGTGCAGACTGCCATTGAGCAGCTGCCCTCTACCATTACCGCCACTGTGCTCGTGGTGCTCGACAGTTGTAGCGATGACACACTCACATTGGTCAAGCACGCTGGTGTGGATTATTTATGCTGTGATTACCGGTGCGTGGGGCAAGTGCGAGATTTGGGCATTCGTCATGCGATTGCCTCTGGCGCGACTTGGCTTGCCTGTACCGACGCTGATTCGCTTGTCACAGCAGATTGGCTAACGCAGCAAATCGCTCATATTAACCATCAGCCGACTGCTATGATATGCGGCGTTGTGAGCGTTGATGACTGGGCGCATTTAACGCCCCAAACCCGCAAAGACTATATCGCTCACTATCAAGATAAGATGGGACATCGCCATATTCATGGGGCAAATTTGAGCTTTAGTAGTGCAGCGTATCTCGCTGTTGGCGGTTTTGCTGCCCTGCCTTGCCATGAAGATGTCGATTTGGTTAAAAAATTTGAGAAGCAAAATTTTGCTATCACTTGGAGCAATCGCGTTCGGGTCATTACTAGCAGCCGCTTACAAGCGCGAGCGGCAGAAGGGTTTGCCGCATTTTTAGCAAACTTAGAAACCAGCCATTCACAGTAATTTGCTTTAAAAAGTGTGACAAATTTTATGAAAATAGTGCATTTATGACACCGCGTATACCTTGCTAACACAATGAATCTATCGCTAAGATTTGGGTAACACTCTACACATCGGGGCTACAGACAACGCAATTATCCATGTTTATATTAGATTTGTCAGCTAAGGACTTGTGCCTGCTGATAACCCATAAGTGAGAAATATAACAAAGCAAATTAATGGGTTCTAAAAAAATTAATGTAATCTAATAATAGGAAAAGGAATACCACTATGAATGAACATACGCTAAAAGGTGATTGGAACCAACTTAAAGGCTCAGTAAAACAGAAATGGGCCGACTTGACCGATGACGATCTCACGCACATCGAAGGCAGCCGCGATAAATTGGTTGGCCGCGTCCAAGAACGTTATGGCCATAGTAAAGAAGATGCCGAACGTGAAGTTGACGATTGGCGCAGCAGTAATAACTACTAGTCTTAGATTTTAAGATTAATTTTAAGATGTAAATATCATTTAAGACTTATTAGTTATTGATGATAAAGCGTATTAGGCATGGTGGGTTTTTACCTATAAGTGTCTAATGCGCTTTTATCGTTTATAAAGTTCATTATATTTTAAAAAATTCATAACCGATTATGATTTAACACTACCCTCTTCGTCACATTTCCCTTACTTCTCTTTTCCTTTTCTTAAACCCTTGTCATTTTTTCCTAAAAATTTTTTGAGGTTATTAAGTCACTATATTTCGGAAATTTTGCTACTCGTCCAGTAACACAAACCTCTTCTAAATCGTGTTTTACGTACTGACAGCCATAAAATCGGCTGTATAAATTACGTAGTATTACACTATTAAATATTTACCAACACTTAACAGTCTTAAGGTTACTGAGTTTTATATTACTATTTAACGGGTAATCAAAAAGACAATAATAACTACTACATTATAACTATTAATACATTCGTTTTTCGCATGTGTCTTTCATTCATGCTTTTTCACTATTCTCGTCCGTCGTATGTGCCTAAGGATAAGCCATGACAATTCATAAAAAAAATCTTTTAGCTTCTGCGTCTCTTAGCTTTCAGTTAATGACACGGTCTGAGCCACCAGAACTGGTGATTGCGACTATCCAGTCTTTGCTGGCTGTTAAAGAGGCGACTGATGAGATACTTATTATTGATAACAACAACACAGACACCTCGCTATATCAGCCTTTGGCCGCTTTTTGCGCCAGTCTAGATCCAGCACTCAATGTGCGTTTTTATCATATCGACGCGGTAGCAGGTTTTAAGGCAGGCGCGTTAAATTTGGCGTTGGGTCTTATGAACCCAGACTGCTCACACATTGTGGTGGTCGATAGTGATTATCAAGCACTTCCGCATGCAAGAATATCTATTGCCAATGCTATTAAGCAATATCCAAACCATACGCTTTTGCAGTTTCCACAGTTTTACCGCAGTGCTGGGCAATTGGACACGCACAGCGAGCTTAACCATTATTTTAATCATCATTTATACCGTCCCTTTAATCGTAAGCGTGCACTATCAACAGGCACTTATGCGGTGATACGTCGCTCCGATCTTTTGAGCTTAGGCGGTTGGTCAGGTGCCTCGATTACCGAAGATGCACAAATGGGTGTATTGATGCATAAAAGAGGGTTTCGCAGTCAGTTCATACCAGAAGTCATTGCGACTGGCCTATTACCTACCTCGTTAAATGATCTGATGTGTCAACGTCGGCGCTGGATCTATGGCAATATGCAGGTGTTAAGCAACTATTTTTCGATAGCATGGCCAACCAACCCCCAAGAGACCGTAAACACTCAATCATTAAGTACGCGACAAACGGTTGAACAAATAAGCCACCCAATTATTTCTTTTAACTCATCCGCTATCAGTAGCCAATACATAAAAAATAAGGGTGAACGTTTAGGATATGCGCGTGCGCATTTATCTCAGCTAAGCGCTTGGATAAACTTCACCGGTTTATTTATTTTTTTGCAGATAGCGACCTTATTTATCCTTGGCTATGCACTTCTAAAAGCTAAACTTTCGGACGCCACGCCTGATATATCCCTACTCACGCCCTTGTACTTAGTCTATGCCAGCTATGGCGTTTTTATCATAAGGCGATTATGGGCATATTTACAGGATAAAGCGCCACTGAATAAACAGCTCAGTCAAAACCATGAGTCTAGTATCAAAATGCGTGTCAGGGCATGGTTCATGCATCTGAACTTTTGGGAGCTTGGAGCACTATCGTGGTTGCCCGTGTTATGGGGTAGCGAAAAGCCCTTTGTCTGCACGCCAAAGCAAGAATACATTCGTACTCAAAGCTCATTACGTCGTGCAAATGTAGTGGCGTTACCCAAGCTTATTTTGCTACTCAACATCATCACTGCCGTTATAGTGGCACCGTTTTCGCCGCTTTATTCTCCGCTATTATTTATCTGTGCTTTGATCATTTGTACATTAAAAATCGGCGCAGCGAAAGTGGCATTTGATAACTTTAGGGTTCTTGAGAAAAATCCGTCCACCATTAGCATTAAGTCTAAACCTACGGTTGCCTTGGCTACTAGTCAGCCTCGCAAACCCACCAAAAAGCTAAAACCACTGCAACCTGAAATGCATACGACATTTGAAGAAAAAAAAGATTATCAATTCTTAATGGTTAGCTTTAGGCATTGATTTTATTAAAACTGCTTTTTTTACTTATTTACCATAATCGCTCGTTTTACTTTGAGGTACTTATGCCCGTTGCTGACCCTGTTAATTTTATAGATGCTATTGATAATACTGCTGAACGCCCTGCCCTGTTAGTGGAGAAACCTTTACGCATTGCGATGATTGCTCATTGTTTATATCCTATTGCGCAGCCCTTTGCTGGCGGGCTTGAGATGATTACCCAGCTTGTATGTGATGAGCTTGTCGCCCAAGGTCACGAGGTTTTGCTTTATGCGCATCAAGACAGTCAAACGCAGGCCCGCCTCGTCCCGATGCTAACCCGAGAAGCATTTGATAAGATGGTCTATCGGAATGAGCATGAGACTTTAGGTATGAGCCGCGAGGAGATGTATCAGTATTTGGTCTATCAGGATGTGCTACGCGATATTATCGAGCGCGATGAACATGGTGAGATTGACATCGTGCATAATCACAGCCTGCATCATATCCCGATGATGACCGGTCAAGCGTTTGGCTCGCGGTTCTTTACTACCTTTCATACGCCTATTTTCCCGCAGTTGCGTTTGGCGCTATTGACCTTGCGTCACGGTACAACCACCCAGTTTACCGCTATTAGTAAACACCAACAGCAGCTATTTTCTGAGTTTGTGCCATCAGAAGTGGTTTATAACGGCATTGATGTAAAATCCTTTGACGCCAATATTAAATCTGCAAATGATTTTACCCGTGAAAATGGTGAAATTTATTTTTGGTTCGGACGTATTTGCCCTGAAAAAGGCACGCATTTGGCCATGCAATACTGTATGGAAGCTGGGAAAAAACTCATCATTGCTGGTCCCAAAAGCAGCGAAGCGTATTTTGATGAGCAAGTCGCACCACTATTGGCTAAAGATGGTGAAAATGGCGCGCAAAGACTGTTTGATTATGTCGGTCATGTCACTAAAGACGAGGTAAATCGCTACCTTTGTCAAGCGACTGCCATGCTATTTACCAGCACATGGGATGAGCCGTATGGTTTGACACTGGCTGAGAGCCTAGCCTGCGGTACGCCAGTGATTGGCTTTGATGTCGGTGCTAGCGCTGAGATTGTTACACCAAACACTGGCGTTATCGTCGCTAAGGAAAATAAAGACGCTTTTATCAAAGGCTTTACTAAGATTAAGAGCATCTCACGCCAAGCCTGCCGAGAACGCGCCTTACAGTTTTGTTCCGTAGCAGCCATGGTAGCAGGCTATTTAGACTTGTATAAAGCAGCAGTAGCAGAAAGCGAGCAGAAAAAGATTCAGCAGAAAAAAGGCGTTGAGGCTCCAACAGATGCACATTTAAAACCGAATTCATTTAACCACAGAAATGGCAAAAACAAAAAAGCAGAGTCAATAATCGGTTCAAGCAGTCGCTTAAATAACATAATGGAGCGAGGTTAATGCGGCTTGGTTATTACGCTCATCATCACGGCTCAGGGCATTGCCGCCAAATCGATAAGCTTGCTGCCTTATTACCCACTGAAGCAAGACAGCAATTAACGGTATTTACTAGCGTAACCTCTGAGGCCTATACGTTTGCGGCTATAGATGAAGCGCAAGTTGTACGACTACCCGCCGAAGATGAACGTGCAGATGATGTACTCGCTGGGCGCGCAGGACAAAATTGGCAACCAGCCAGCCTGCATTATTCGCCCGTGGGTAATAGCGATATTCGGCAGCGCAGCCATAAAATACTCGATACGATTTATCAGCGCCGCATTGATTTGATGATTATTGATGTCAGTGTTGAAGTCGCCATGCTATGCCGCGCCGCCAGCGTTCCTTACCTTTATGTCAGACTGCCAGGTATTCGCGATGATGTGCCGCATCTAAACGCTTTCGCTGGTGCGCTTGCTTTGCTTGCCCCCTATCCTCGCACATTAGAATCTACTAAAACTCCTGAATGGATAAGTCAAAAAACCCTCTATCTTGATTTTATCAACACTCAGCAAAAAAATGCGCAAACTTACCAAGATTTTATAAAAGACTTAATGCAGCTGATCACTGATAAAAAAGCACTCTCTTTGATGTTAAGTGATAAAGATAAAAATACGTCAACTACCGTTACCGTCATTAAAGGCTATGGTGGGCATCAAGCTATTGATGCAAAACTGCCCGAGCTGCGGCAGCTTTTACCACATGCTTTTATTATATCGCTTGGTCCTATCGACGATGATAAACGGCATTATGTTGACATCGCAGCCGACGTAAATGATGTGACGCCATTTATCGAACATAGCAATTATCTACTGATGGCTTGCGGTCTAAATGCCGTCGCCCAAGCCTATGATTATGCGACGCCGCTGGTCGTCCTACCTGACGACCGCCCGCACCAAGAGCAAGAGGTAATGGCAGAGGTGTTGATAGCCCAAGGACGGGCATTAAGTTGGCAGCAATTTAAAGCGTTAATAAATGCAAGCGGCAAACATAAGCTAAGTGGAGAAACGGCTAACCAATCCACTCAAACCCATTCCTTATCAAAGCGTGTTAGTGCAACGCTTAAGCAAAAATCTATACCTACAGCCCAAGCGTTTATGCAGAGTACGGCCAAGTATCGAACGACTAAATCTTGGTTTGAACAATGGTTGCTGCCACAGCTTGCCTTAGAGCCTGAACGTTAAAAGCAATGACTATCAATAACGTCACAGCAAAAATATAAAAGCCAAATTAATACGAGAGGCACTGACAAACAATGACCGTAAAACCCATCACAAATCCCAATGAGGTTTCTGAGCATGTGCCGGTAACGGTGATTACGACTTGTTATGGACGTAATCGCCACCTATATAATATGCTCAGTAGCCTTGCGAATGGTAGCGTTCAGCCCGATGAAGTTATTATTGTCAATGATGATGCCGACCCTAAGCGTCTGGCTGATTTTGCTTTAAACATTGTCAAGATTCCGACGAGCGCAGGTTTAGTGGACAGCGCAGACCATCAAACGTTAGAAAAATCGGACAAAACGGAATTTGATATCGGTCATAATCGCAATATTGGCGCCGCGCGTGCCAGCCATGACACGCTGATATTTTTGGACGTTGACTGCATCGTAGCGCCGAGCTTTATTGAACAACTAAGCGCAAAGTTAAGCCAGTATCCAAATGCTCTACTGATGGGACAACCGCGCTATTTGACGCGACCTTTATCAAACGAGGAAAGCTTGGCGTTGCAAAAGGGCGCGCTGACTAATGATTACTTAAATCATCTGTCGGTTTATAATCCTTATCGCGATAACTTCGATGCGAAACAATCGATGTCTACTGAGGCAGTACCGACAGCTATTAAAAAAACGGATGATTACGGCGCTTTTTGGAGTTTATGCTTTGCGATTAAACGTGAACAGTTTGAGCAAATAGGGGGTTTTGATACGCAGTACACCGGTTATGGCGCAGAAGATACCGACTTTGCCTTTACTGCCCGTCAGTTAGATATTGCTTTTTATCTGACCGCCGACCTTGTTTATCATCAGCAGCACGCTGTCTATCGCCCGCCTCTCAATCATTTGGAAAGCATTATCGTCAATGCCAATCGTTTTTATCAAAAATGGCAATGCTGGCCGATGGACGGCTGGCTTGAGCAGTTCTGCAAAATGGGATTGATTGATTGGACGCACGAGCAATCAAATTCAATTACGCTGTTACGCCAGCCTAGCAGTAAAGAGATAGAGCTGGCTTATTGTGCCGATGCCGCTTATGTTTAAATTACCAATCTTTCCTTGCTTAATACTGGCGTATGATCTCTACCTCTGGCGGCGGAGAACTCATTTCACGGCGCTCAAATTCCCAATTATGCCCTTGCCAAAAAAGCGCGGTTTTATCGTTGTCATTAAAACCTATCATTAATAATTGCAGCGGTAGCGGTGCTTTTTGCAGCAGCTGCACATACTCTCGCGCCGCTAATAACAAACGATACAACAAAAATCCTGACGAAGGGGCTGAAGAGTGAATATCTGTAAAGTAAGGATAGTCCTCAACGACCGGATGGCGCTCCGATAACACGCTATGATGCGCCGTATCCTGCAATAACACTTGCACTACTGGCGGCAACGTCAGTATGCGATCATCATCAATCGGGTCATCATCGGGACTTGGGTCATCACTGGGCAAAGGAAATTGATAAGACTGATTGCTCAGTAAAATACCTAATGGTGCCGCTTTTGCCATGCGCTTCATCACCGCGACATTGTTGCTCCTTGGTGGCAAACCAAAATGCAGTTTACTATCGCCAATTTGGCGAAAAAATAACAATTTAGGCAGGCTACTGGCAAGCGGGTGGTTGGCAAAAAAATCAGCATTAATAAAATGGTTAAATAACACCAAAACATCGTCAGGGCGTAATAACTGCTCAAGTTTATCAGTGCAAATAGAAGGGTTATTGGCGATAAAGACGATGCGTTTATTTTGCTTTAACGCGGTTTGGATGTTGAGTGGCAGGGCTGTAAATGCAGCGGCTTCTTTGCTTATTTTATTCAAATTATCCTCATAATTAGGGGCTGGTTATTGCGATATTAATAATTTGTTATCGAACAAATTTTCAAAAACTCAAGTCTGTATAAATGACTTATCTTTCTACCTTAATATACCTCACTTTTTCATAGATAAAAGCCTATTCAAAAATAATATTCATTGTATTGATTGCATTGACTATTTACCTTAAAACTCATTTTCTAAAACCCTTAACTACCCTTATATAAAAAACACTTATCTTCAATCCATCAAATCAACATTTTTATTTATATATTGATAATAATTATCATTTGTAATATTATTCGCATCCATAGTTACACCCATTTTACGCTATGTTGCTATTTCCTATATTTAAACACCTATTCTTTTATTGATCATTTATTGAGGTTTTTATGCGCTTATCCCGTCTTAGCCAAGTAGTGGCACTTATCAGCGCGACTTTGATGCTAACTGCTTGTGGCAATGATTCTGATGACACCACAATCATTGATGGGACGCCGCCACTTTTGACCACTGATAGCAACTTTACCGATGGCTATAGCGCGGTGGCGGCAATATTTGTTTCTGGGCAAGTGCAAGATAGCAGTGGCATCAAATCACTGACTTATAAGCGCAACGAAGAGCCAGTGGAAACGTTAAACGTCGATACAAATGGAGATTTTAACGCACGTATTTTATTGGCATTAGGTAGCAATAAAATCACCTTAGAAGCTACAGATAATGCTGGCAACATTATGCGCTCAATCAAAACTGTGTATTTGGGCGATACTGTCGCCGCAGGTGGCTCACATACAGCTGCTCTGCGCGATGGACAGCTGTATGGCTGGGGGCGCAATAATTATGGGCAAACCGGTCTGGGAATGACCACAAAAATTGCTGACGTCATGGGTCATCCAGATACTCCCATGCTGATGCACAGTGCACCAAAAGACCTTGTGTCTATTAAATTTAACCAAAATCATTCGCTGGCGCTAGATGCTAAAGGTCAGGTTTATAGTTGGGGCGAAGATATTTCTGGGCAATTAGGACGCGGCAACACCGGTCGCAATGACTGTAGTAAAACAGAAGATTGCCGCCTAGATATCGGTGCCATTGATGGTATTGACAATGCGGTGATGGTAGCGGCAGGATATAAGCATAACTTAGTACTTACCAAAGACGGCAGCGTGTGGGCGTTTGGCGCCAATACCCAAGGTCAGCTTGGTAATGCTACAACGATAAATAGCAGCACACCGGTTAAGGTTGATTTTTCAGCAGCCGCTGACATCGGTCATATTGTGCAAGTGGTGGCCAGTGCCAATAGCTCGTACGCGTTAGATGATAAAGGTCAAGTTTGGGGTTGGGGCAGCGACGCCTATGCCAATCTAGGTCGCGGTCAAGAATGTAATAAAGCCAATAATTGCGTCAATATCAACGCAACGCCGATTCGCATTAATGTCCTCATAGCCGACGCTAACCTTGTTAACTCTATCACCCCTACTCCTCAGCTTGCCTCTGACCCAAACATTGGCCTTGAAAAAGTAACCCAACTTACCGCTGGCCGTGACCATGTATTGGCGCTAACCAATAAGGAAGCGGTCTACGCTTGGGGGCTCAATGCCAGTAGCCAAATAGGTTATAACGGTAAGCATTTCAAAGGCACTCAAAGCGCTTGGAAAAGCACCATTGTTAAGCCAACCAAACTGCCATGGTTTACTGATAAAAATATTCGTCGTATCTATGCCAATGGCAATGCCAGCTATGCGCTGCTGGACGATGTGCCATCGAACAATGGCACAACAGAAAATGGCTCAGCGACAGACGGTATCCTTTATGCGTGGGGTATGTTTGGGGAAACAAATAGCGCAGGCAAAACTGTCTATAAGGATTTAGATGAGCCGACCAATAAATTACCTAACTTAAAAAATATCGACAATATGGCGATGGGCGTCATGCACTTGATCGCCCATGAAAAACCTCTGCAGCAAAATACCAATACTAATACCAATACCTCGCATAGAGACGGTCAACTCTTTACATGGGGTTGGAGCTTTGAGGGCTCACTCGGTAATAAAGACACTACCCACGTTTGGATGTATAACACCCCGATGCCAGTCAATTTACCAAGCCAGCTATAAACGCGACTTATCTTTAACATGAGTATGTAATAGCAAATGTAGTGAACAAGGGCAGCCAAATTCATGTTGCCCTTGTTAAATTACGGTTTTGTTAATTTCCATTTACTCATCTTTGGTGTTTTTTTCATAATTTAATAAATGATATTTTTAGCCATTTTAGGTCTTACCATGCCTCTACTACCTCACTCACCAAACTGCTACTCACTAAACCATTCAAATGCTCCCTCTCCTCTTTTATTCCCCGTCATACGCCGTGCGCTATTTTGTTTAACGGCAACTTTATTACTAAGTGCATGTGGCGGCTCAGACGCTTCAGATAACTCAAACAATGACAGCTCTAACACCCCGAATTTACCTAGCCAGCCTACGCCGCCAACTTCACCTGACAACCCAGACAGCCCGAACAATCCTGCAACTGATAGCAACTGGCTACCAGCCGGTGGCAACGCGACCATCGCTGCCGATATCTCAAGGCCATTTTTACAGATTATGCCCAATCTGCCAAGCAGTGCCTTGGGCGGCGTATCGCCAGGTCGTGAGCTCTTTATCACCGAATGGACGCCAGCCAACCAGGGTCGCGTGCTCTTTGATGGCGTTGGCCCCTTATTTAACGCCAATGCCTGCACCCAGTGCCATAGTGCTGAAGGACGCAAACCCATTTATGCGGCAGATGGCGAGCTAAGTGACGCTATATTATTTAGGCTCGGCAATAAACAAGGGCTTGCGCACACTTATTACGGCGAGCAAATGCAACATCAAAGTATCGATGCCAGCATCGCAGCCGAAGGTAAAATGCGCTACACCATCACAGCGAGTAATGGCAACCAACCTACCGGTATCCAGTTTAACTTTAGCGCAACCGACCCCAATCAGCCGCTGGGAGATACCGCTATCAGTGGGCGTATCTCACCGCAATTGGTCGGCATGGGTTTGCTCGACTTGATTCCTGAGGCGGATATCATTGCGGCAGCTGACCCTGACGATAACAATAACGACGGCATCAGTGGGCGCGTACATTGGGTACAGGATGGCAAACAGCGGCGCATTGGCCGCTTTGGTTGGAAGGCGATTAACTCAAGCCTGCGTACCCAAAACGCCAATGCCATGTCACAAGATATGGGTTTGACCACTTCCGTATTTATGGATCCCAATTGCACAGCCAATCAGCCGATTTGTTGGACAGCGCCCAATGGCGGCACGCCTGAGGTTTCAGACAGCAGCTTGGATGCGGTGACCGATTTTATGACTGCCTTGGCAGTGCCTGAGCGCCGAGTGGCTGATTTATCGACCTTTAATAAAGGCGCGCAGCTGTTCACCCAATTGGGCTGTGCGAGCTGTCATACGCCAAAACAAAAAACGGGCACGAGTGTGCGCTTTTCGCTGCTCGCCCAGCAAACCATTTACCCTTATACCGATTTATTGCTGCACGATATGGGCAAAGGCTTAGATGACGGCGTCAAAGAAAAGAATGCCGAAAGTCATGAGTGGCGTACACCGCCATTGTGGGGCATTGGTATTGTCGCACGTGACCCAGAAGCACGGTTTTTGCATGATGGTCGCGCCAGCAGTTTGACAGAAGCAATACTTTGGCATGGCGGTGAAGCAGAAAGCGCCAAGACACGCTTTAGACAATTACCTGCCACGCAACAACAAACGCTGCTAAGCTTTTTAAACAGCATTTAATAGTAATGATGACAAGGTAAAATGAAAAAGACCGCTCAATCGAGTGGTCTTTTTTATGACGTAAATGTTAATAGCATAAATTTTGTTGCCATACTCATTTTATGATAAAAAGATTATTGCAAATAGCCGTTTTTAGCCATGATGTTTGGCGGCAACTCGGTTTCACCCAAGGCTTCTAGCAAATTAATCTCGATATTCCTGGATAAAGCGGTCAGCGGTAATTGGTTGGCAGCCAGCCCAAAAGGCTCTTCCAACTCTTCACTGAGCGCATCCAAACCAAAAAAGGTATAAGCAATAACGCCGCAAATCAAAGGCGTCACCCAGCCTAAAGAAGAAACCAGACCAAAAGGCAGCATAAAGCAGTACAAATACGTCGTGCGATGCACCAGTAACGTATAAGCAAACGGCAATGGCGTGCTATGAATACGCTCACAGGCGGATAATACCACCGTCATCGAATTGATGCGCTCGTCCATATTTTGCAGCATAAGATCTGACGTCAAGCGCTGCTGCCGACAATAGCCAAGCTCCTTACCAAGCAGACGCAGCAGATAATCCGGTAAATTTTGCGCCTGCTGCATGCTGGTATGATAAACGGGCTCAACAAAACGCTCAACATCTTGCCAAGGCGCACTGTCACGCAATCGATGACGCAGCGCATGAGTAAAAGCGATGCTCAGATACACCAGTCGGCGCTGGCTATCGCGCCCTTTCTCACCCTCATCATCTATATAAGACAGCACTTGACGAGTAAAGCTGCGCGTATCATAGACCAACTGACCCCATAGCCCACGAGCTTCCCACCAGCGCTGATAACTGGCGTTATTGCGAAAACCTAGAAACAGCGATAAAGCAATACCAAGCAAGGTAAACGGCGCGACGCTATAAGAAGAAAAAGAGCTGGGAAATCCGTGCTGAATATTGGTAATAAAGGCACTAATTAAGCTAATGAGCAAAATCTGCGGATAGACCTTGGGCAGAATGGAGCCACGCAAGGTAAAAAGCAGTTTGATGGCGCTTGGCTTTTGCTTGACGATCATTTTAACGTCCTAACGAATGATGCTTATAATTGGTACTTATAGAGTAAAACTAGCGTTTTTACAGGACGAAATGATAACAGACTAAAGAGGTATGAGCAGAAAAAACAGCGATTTATCCTATTTTAATTGGCTAAAAATTTTTACTACGTACTTATTCAATAAATTTCTACAAAATCATCGGTTGTTATAATGATGTAAGGATAGCAGGTACAAGGATACACGGCAGCTGTCAGCGCTTGAAAATTCGATTATAGTAGGCAGGTAATAATTATTTAAATAAAAAAACTCAAATAAATCGAGGGAATACACCATGAAAAAATTAGGATTACTTGTCGCGGTATCGGTGGGCTTAAGCGCTTGTGCAGGTGGTATGAGCGGTGGCAGTACGCCGGGCAATTCAAATAATATTGTCACTCAATATCCCGTCGAAGCAGCCATGCTCAATATTTACACCAAAGCCCGCAGTCAAAGCCTAGTGGCGAACGTCGGCAATCAAAAAGCCTCTGCTGACATCAAAGTCACGCCCAAAGGCAGCATGGTATTTAACAATAAACAAGTCCAAGGCGCTGAAGTAAATACCATTAATAAAGTCAACAATCAAGTCACTGATCAATCAGTCGCCATTAATTACTTTACCCTTAATCCATTGGTATTCCATGGTTTCACTGACAGCTCAGGTAAATACTCGATCTCTAATCAGACCACAACCATTCCCAAAATGGCAACGGTTGGTTCATCAAGCAAATTGATTACTGAAGATGTCTATGCCGATAGAAGCATGCGACAAAAAATAGGCACTTATAATCAAGATTGGTCTTTGAGCCGAGACAGCAATAATACCGCGTGGTTTTGTATAGAAACCTCGGCTAACTTACTACTCAGTAACGATCCTAACGGCAGCTCGTCAGAATGCTATAAAATCAATGCGCGCGGTGATATTCTGGATAGCAAAGTAACGATTAGCCAGCCGTCTACAAACGGCACTAAAACCATTACCTTTACCAGTCGATAGTTTTTATCAGCTGATGGCTGTTATAAACTGACAGCCATCAATTTGTCAATTATTTAGGAATTCTATGGACCAAATGAGTGAATGGGTACTCGGCATCATGGCAAAGTTTGGCTACTTTGGCATTATATTTGCCATGTTTGCTGAAAACGTTTTCCCGCCTATTCCATCTGAGGTTATCATGCCCGCTGCTGGCTTCGCCGCTTCTAAAGGCGATATGAGCATTGTCTTGGTCATTTTAACTGGGACGCTTGGCGCGGTACTGGGTGCGCTACCCTTATACTATTTGGGTCATAAATTCGATGAGCCGCGCTTGGTCGAGTTCACTGAAAAGTACGGCAAATACGTGTTTATAAAACCTACTGACATCACCGATGCCAATGCATGGTTTGACAAACATGGCAAAATGGCAGTGTTTTTTGGGCGTATGGTGCCGGGCGTGCGTTCGCTAATTTCCATCCCTGCCGGTATGAATAAAATGGCGTTATTACCGTTTTTGGTGCTAACCGCTTTAGGCGCCAGCATTTGGACCGCGATATTGGCACTAGCTGGGTATTACTTGGGTCAAAACTATGACGCTGTCGCAGGCGTGTTAGCCCCCTATTCTAAGGTCATCGGTGTATCAATCGTGGTTGTTATTATCGGTTTACTCATCAAGCGTCGTCTGTCTTATCGAAAAAATAGCAATAATGACAAAAATTCCGATCAGCGTTGAATATAGACTGCCTATAACTCTTACAATACTAACCCAACTTAATATAATAGCTAAGTTTAATAACTACTTAGCTTCACTAATTTGGAGCAGAATTTTCAACTCCTAAAATGCTTATCTCAGCGTTTAAATCTTAATTCTTAAAGTCTTTACTCCTCTCTTTTCTAGTGCATCAAATCTTAAGAACACCTAATTAAATTTATAACTCATCAGTATAAAAAGCATGAACAAATATTGCTCAAATAATTCGCTTATTTATAAACATTCATTTAAAATACATCTTATGGAAGCCAATTTAGAAGCTCACCGCTTTTATAATTTTATTGTCAAATCTTATCATTCTATAGTGATTTTTGCTTTTTCCAACTATTACCGCTAGGATGATAATAACCGATATAAATCGAGCTTTGTTAAATGAGCCACTTATTTTCAATTTTTGGAGAGCCTTATGCGTCTTTTTAACTCTACAACCTCTCAGCCTCAAGCCCTCAGCTATTCTAAACTTGCCTTAGCTTGTCTTCTTGCTCTTGGTACGGTAGGAATGGTCGGTTGTGATAAATCAACCCCTGATAAGGCCACAGCAACCAGCGCGGAAACCACTCAAACCACAAAAGACAGCAAAGCGTCAAACACCAAAAATGGCGAGCTACCAGTGATTGATGCGGTTATCACCCATGCGCCTGAAGTACCACCACCTATCGATCGTGACTATGCGGCAAAAGTCATCGTAAAAATGGAAACCGTAGAAAAAACCATGCGTCTAGCAGATGGCGTTGAGTACAACTTCTGGACATTTGGCGGTCAGGTACCAGGACAATTTATTCGCGTACGTCAAGGCGATGAAATTGAGTTCCATTTATCAAACCACCCTGATTCAAAAATGCCGCACAATATTGACTTACATGCGGTGACAGGTCCAGGGGGCGGCGCTGCTTCTTCGTTTACCTCTCCTGGTTATACCTCAGAGTTTAACTTTAAAGCCTTAAAACCAGGCTTGTATGTCTATCACTGTGCGGTAGCGCCCGTCGGTATGCACATCGCAAACGGTATGTATGGCCTAATTTTGGTTGAGCCAGAAGGCGGTTTACCAAAGGTTGATCGTGAATTTTATGTCATGCAGGGCGATTTTTATACCAAAGGCAACTATGGCGATAAAGGACTGCAGCCTTTTGATATGGAAAAAGCGGTAAAAGAGCAGCCAGATTACGTGTTATTTAACGGTTCAGTTGGGGCGCTCACCGGTGAAAACTCATTGAAAGCCAACGTCGGTGAAACGGTTCGTCTATTCGTTGGTAACGGTGGTCCTAACTTGGTGTCCTCATTCCACGTGATTGGTGAGATATTTGACAAGGTCAATATGGAAGGCGGTAGCGCTGAAAACCATAATGTTCAAACCACCCTTATTCCTGCAGGGGGCGCTGCGATTACCCAGTTCAAAGTAGATGTCCCAGGCGAGCTTGTGATGGTTGACCACTCTATTTTCCGGGCATTTAACAAAGGTGCGCTTGGTATCATCGATGTCAAAGGTGCAGAGGACAAGAAAATATATTCAGGAAAAGTGCGTGAAGAGGTCTACTTACCTGAAGGCTCAGCAGCACAAAGTCTTGGTAAAACCAATGCGCCTGCGCCAGTCGTGACCGCCGCCAACAAGCAAGAAAGAATTAAAATGGGTGAGTCTATTTACGCTAGTAACTGCGCGGCTTGTCACCAATTAAATGGTGCTGGTATACCAAAAGCCTTCCCACCATTGGCCAAGTCTGACTACCTCAACCAAGACCCAAAACGCGCCGTCGATGCTATCTTGCATGGCTTAACGGGTAAAATTACCGTCAACGGCGAGGAGTACGACAGTGTCATGCCAGCTGTTGCCCTAGATGATGAAAAAATCGCCAACGTCGTTACTTATATTATTAACAGTTGGGGCAATAAAGGTGGTGAAGTGACGCCAGAAGAGGTCAAAGCTGCTCGTAAATAACCTAGAAAGCTACGCTAGTTAATAGGGTTGCAATTAGACTGTTCGATGAAAAAACTCTCATTGAACAGTCATTTTCAATACAGTATCTGATTGAACAAGCGTTTGGCACCGTCCTCTTTTTGGTTTACTAGGAGATTAGTTATGTTATGGACTTACATCACTAACACTCGCAAAAGCAACACTCACAGCATTGAGATTCACAAAAATAACACTCTAAAAATGAACGCTCGGAAGATTGTGCATACAACCGCTCGCCCGCTCGTCCTGTTATTGGTCGTTAGTGCTCTGAGCGTCACAACCGACTTTGCGTTAATGAGCACGCAAGCGCAAGCAAAAGAGCTAACCATTGAGCCCGGTACTTATCGTCCGTTATATTTGAGCAAAAACTCACCGTTAGTGGCAGTCGATACATTCAAAATTGATGAGCTACCCGTCACCAATATACAGTTTTATCAATTTATAAAAGAAAATCCAAGGTTTCGCCAACGTGCCATTGCACCCATTTTTGCCGATTCTGGTTATCTAAAACACTGGATTAATACCAAAGATATCTCTGTGCCTAGAAAGGCGGATTTTCGTAAGCCTGTGGTCAATGTCTCATGGTATGCCGCCAATCAATATTGCCGCGCGCAAAACAAGCGCTTGCCAACGGTTGAACAATGGGAATATGTCGCACAGGCGTCTACTACCAATAAAAATGGCAGCGTGGAGGCCGGTTACAACCAGCGCATTCTTGATTGGTATGGTAAATCTGCTGGCAACAAAGACCAGCTTGCCGATGTCGGACAAAGCCCTGCCAACTATTGGGGCGTCAAAGACATGCACGGCTTGATTTGGGAATGGACAGAGAATTTTAATAATAGCTTGGTCACTGGCGAATCACGTTCAGACAGCAATCTAAACCAAGAAATGTTTTGCGGCTCGGGCGCAGCCGGTGCGGTCGACCCAAGTGATTATGCAGCCTTTATGCGCTATGGTTTTCGCTCAAGCTTAGAAGCCAAATACACGGTCAGCAGCCTAGGTTTTCGCTGTGCTAGTAATTAACTTGCCCTAACATAGCGCTCTACTTTAACTTAGCACCCTTTTAACACAGCGCCCTACTTTTTATGCTCAATTGAATTTAATGGTATAGTCAATTCCACCTAAAAGTGTTATAAACTAATTATCAAACCCAATTGTTATTATAAAGACCATGACTTACTCACTAGATTTTCGCAAACAGGTACTAAAAAGCTTAGACGAGGGTATGACCTTTGCCGAGGCAGCTGAATTCTATAATCTCAGCCCAACCACTATACAAAACTGGAAGCGGCGTGTTCATAGCAAAACAACCAGGCAAACCAAACCCTATAAAATACCAGATGACGTGCTACTTAATGATGTTAAAGAACATCCCGATGATTACCAGTATGAGCGAGCTCGTCGTCTAAACTGTAGTAAAACAGGCATTTATCATGCTCTAAAGCGACTTGGCATCAGTCAAAAAAAAGACCTTAGAACACCCAAAAGCCTGTCCGATCAAAAGAGCGATATACCACAGTAAGCTTAATAGCTTTAAACAACAAGGCTATCCCATCGTTTATATATACGCGCGCGGCTTTGAGCACGAGACCATTCGCTCTCATGGTTATGCACCGATTGGTAAACCCTGTATCGATAGTTACAACTGGCAAGGTAAAAAGCGAACCAACGTTATCGGTGCTCTATATGAAAAGATGCTGTTTGCACTAGATTACTTTAAGCACAACATTAACAGCAGCATATTCTACGAATGGTGCAAACAAACCCTAATCCCAAGTCTTAAAACCAAATGCGTGATTGTGATGGATAATGCCAAATTTCATAAGAATAAACGCATTCAAAAGCTACTGAACAGGCATGGTCATCGTATTCTTTGGCTACCGCCGTATAGCCCTGATCTGAACCCTATCGAGAAAAAATGGGCTCAGGTAAAGTTTCTACGCCAAGGCTGGTTGGAAAATGACTTATCCAAGTTGTTTTATGATGTTTGCCCTGGGCATAACAATTTTATTTTGAACTGACTATATTTAAGGATTGTCTTATGAAAACAATAAAAATTATGCAAAATACAAGATTGCAAAATACAAGTCCAAAAAATACAGTAACTCAGCCATTGTCTCATCTGGTTTATGCTATCAAACTGGCTTTGACTACTGGACTCTGTATTGGCTTACTCGCCTGTAGCAATCCTGACGCGCCTAACTCGGCGGCGACGCAAGACAGTCAACCTGATACTACTTCTGAATCTAAAGTCGCGACAGACAATCATCACGACATAAAGAACATGGATCATCAACAGATGAATCATGCCGATATGAATGCCCAAGAACCAGCAGAAGCGCTCGGGCAAGAGTATTCTATCTATCAGGCAGGCGGCGACTGGACAGACCATCGTGGCAATACCTTTGAGCTTGATAAGCTTGAGGGCAAAAATCAAGTGGTGGTGATGGCTTATACCAGCTGTCAGCATACCTGCCCTATCTTGGTGCAATCGATGAAACAGATGTATAAAGAGATGACGCCTGAAGCGCGTGCACAAACAGAGTTTTTACTGGCGACATTGGACACTGAGCGCGATACGGTCGAAGTGATGAAAAACTTTGCTGAGCATAATGAGCTTGGTGATAACTGGCGCTTGATTCGTAGCGATGAAGCCAGCACCCGTATGCTTGCCAATACCTTAAATATCAAATATCAATTTGCCGATAATGGTGATATTAACCACTCTAATCTGATATCTGTATTAGATAAAGACGGCCGTTTGGTCGCCCAAGGCGTTGGGGTTGCCGACTCTGGCATTAAGCCATTGATTGAATATTTAAACAGCCATAGTTAAACCTTTAAAAAACATACCTATAAAGCCACATTTTTAACCTTTACCTTAGTTTTAAATTATCTGTATTTTAAAGAAAAAAACACCGCTCATCTAAATAGACAAGCGGTGTTTTTAATGGCGTCATCAGCTACGGCGCTGATTTTGGCGTTAAGCCTTTCAGTAAGCATTTAGTTAAGCACTGAAACCTAAACCGCCAAAGCCAAACCTTTTTTGACGCGCATATCGCCAGTTTCAACATAACGCTGATGCCAAGATAAAGATTCATCGAGCAAATGCGGCGTTTGCATGCCAGCCGTCTGTGCAGCACGGTCATAATAATCTTGTAGCATTGGGCGATAGTCTGGATGCGCACAGTTATCAATGATTTTTTGCGCGCGTTGACGTGGTGACAAACCACGCAAGTCCGCCAAACCTTGCTCAGTGACAATAATCATCACATCATGCTCAGTATGGTCAACGTGTGACACCATCGGCGTGATGCATGAAATAGCGCCGCCTTTAGCAACTGACGGGCTGACAAACATTGAAGTAAAGGCATTACGCGCAAAGTCGCCAGAGCCGCCCAAACCATTCATCATATTGGTACCCATGACGTGGGTTGAGTTGACATTACCATAAAGGTCACACTCAATCATCGCATTGATAGCGAGCACGCCAAGACGACGCGATACTTCAGGGTGGTTGGTGATTTCTTGTGGGCGCAAAATAATACGTTTGCGCAATTCTTCGATATTGGCATTAAAACGCGCCAACGCCTCTGGGCTTAACGACATCGCCGTTGCCGACGCTTGGGTCATTTTGCCTGACATAATCAAATCTAACATACCGTCTTGCAATACTTCGGTATAGCCAGTTAAGTTTTCAAACGGACTGGCTTGTAAGCCCGCCAATACCGCATTGGCAACGTTACCAACCCCAGACTGAATCGGCAATAAGTTGGCTGGCATGCGGCCTTTTTTCACTTCTTCATGGAAAAAGTCGATAATGTAGCCGGCAATTTTGGTTGAGCACTCATCAGGATCGGCAAACTTACTATTGCGGTCAGGTGAATCGGTTAAGACCACGGCGACGACTTTATCCAAATCACAAGTTAGGTACGGCTCGCCAATACGCTCACCCGGTGTGGTAATCGGAATCGGTTTACGATGCGGTGGCAAACCAATGTCATCAAAAACATCGTGCATACCTTCTAACAATAAGCTTTGGCGGCTATTTACTTCTAAAATAATTTGATCAGCATTGTGCAACCATGCGTTATTGGTACCGATAGAGGTAGATGGAATCAGGCGACCATCTGGCAAAATACCGGCCACTTCAACCACCGCCATGTGCATGTCGCCATAAAAACCAAAGGTGCTTTGCTGAGCGACGTGTGATAAGTGCATGTCAAAATAATGCGTTTCACCAGCGTTGATTTGCTTACGTAGCGCAGGCTCTGACTGATAAGGCGTGCGCATCTTGATACCATTGGCTTCAGCCAAGACGCCGTCGCATTCTGCAGCGGTCGATGCGCCGGTTAATAAGCCGATTTTGAATTCTTCGCCGCGAGCTTGCGCCGCTTTTATACGCTCTGCCAACGCAGCTGGGATGGCTTTTGGATAACCTGCCCCTGTGAAACCACTCATTCCAACATTCATATCATGCAAGATAAATGTTGCTGCTTGCTCTGCTGACATGATTTTTTCACGCAAACCTTCGTGACGAACGCGCTCTTCGTGGCTAATTGCACTCATACCTTTTTTCCTAGTAACTTCCCTATTAACACCAAACCCTCAAAATAATGAGACGTTTGATACCGAAACAGCAATAAAATACAATGGAGTATATTAACAACTTTGGTATAAAAGACAAGTTGCTTGTCTTAAATTTTAATTTACGTCCTCAAAAACTACTTTAATTAATCAATAATAGTTCATAAAATTACAAGAGATAAGATTTGTTTTTTGATTATTTTTAAAGCAATAACTTGAAGCTTTTTATCTATGTAAAGTTAAAAAAACTCAAATAACTATACAGTAATTAAAAATACTATTAACTAAATTTTAAAAATACTCTAAGATTAATTTTAGTCTTGATGGAAGTCTAATAGGGATAGAGGGTGCTTAACTGCCAAATTTATGGAGAAACCTAGATAAGCGCTTGGTGTTAAAGAGAATTATATCTTTGACTTTTAATGAGTTAGCAAATACAAACATCTAAAAGATAGCACTTATTTTAAATAAAATGATAATAATAAACATAAATATTATTTTTCTTACTTTAATAATCGTATAACTATTAACTATCAATCTTTAGGGATTAAGAGTTGGTTTTTAATTTGTGTGCTTATTTAACACTCTCTAAAAAGTGACCGTGTTTTTAAATAAAGGCCTATTTTATATCAGTCATATAACCTGATATTTAATTATATTTATAGTAGAACCAATATTTTTTTAGTGAAATATTGTTCTATAATTAAAGAAAATTATATTTATAAAAAGGCATTTAAAACCTAGCGCTTTAATCTTGCCATGACTATATTTGAGGTAAGATGATGACCCCTACTAGGTCATTTTTAATGTGATGAAAAAGTCGGTTTATCAAAAGATAAATGCAAAACTAAGGACAGATTATGATAACGGAAGAGCACGTTTTGGCTTGTATTGATGGTTCAGCGGTGACTGGCTCAGTCTGTGATTATGCCGCGTGGTACGCAAGTAAACTGGACATCTCAGTAGCTTTATTGCACGTGAGCGACGTAGCAGCTTCGGTCAGACGCGATCTGTCTGGCGCCATTGGCATTAATAGTCGCCAGTTTTTGCTCGATGAGTTATCGGAACTCGATGAGCAAAGGGCGCAGGTGGTCAACAATTACAGCAATTCCTTGGTACAAGATGCAAAAAGCCATATTCAAAATGGCTTTCAAGACATGAAGGTTTGCATTTATCAACGCCGCGGTAAACTGCTGCCAGCGATTGAGCATTTTCAAGAAAAGAATCGCGCTATCGTCATGGGACGGCGCGGTGAGGACCATAAAAACAGCCGTATCAATATCGGCAGCCAAATCGAAACGGTTGCCCGCGCCTCGAACATACCGGTGTTGATTTGTTCAGAGAAATTTAAAGAGCCGCAGTCATATATGGTGGCATTTGATGGCAGTAAAACGGCGATAAATGCCATACACATGCTTGCAAAGAGCAACCTGTTAAAAGGCTTACAAGGTCATATCGTTATGGTCGGTCATCATAACGAAGCCTCTAAAAAAAGCCTTGATAACGCGGCTGCACACTTACAGGCAGCTGGTTTTAGTGTCGATACCCATCAGCTCTTAGAACTTGATGCGGTTGAGGGCTTACTCAGCTTTCAATTTGAAAATAACATCGATATCATCGTCATTGGCGCTTATGGGCGCTCTAAGCTTCAGCATTTATTTCTGGGCAGTACCACGACAGAAATCATTGCCAGCACCTTATCGCCTGTTATCTTGGTACGCTAAATTTTCTTAATTCAATGATTTTTAAACGGATAGCAAATATTGGTTATTTTTATTGAATAGGCAGTACGATTTGTACTATTAAGCCTTGAATATCATCTTTACGGTTACAAATATTAATTTGGCCTTTATGAGCGACGATAACCGCGTGGACGATTGCTAATCCCAATCCGTAGCCGCCCGTTTCGCGATGGCGCGCACTATCAAGCCGTACAAAGGGTTGAAAAATACGCTCTAAGTCTTTTTCTGCTACCCCGCCACCCTCATCTGTGATGCTAATTTGAATAGCATCTCTTTTATTATCTAACGGTGTTTTTGTGACTTCAGCCGTGACAGTTGAGCCTGCAGGAGTGTGCATAAAAGCATTACGAATGATGTTTTCAAGGGCGCTATGCAACTGTTCTTGATTGCCAAGCACAGTCAAAGACGCGTCAGATGATGACGATAATAAAACATCGGGCGGCGTCCATTGCCAGAGTACGTTTTTATGCTGAAACTCAAAACAGACGTCTTTACCAATCTCGGTGATGATTTCAACTATATCTACGGCATCATTTTCTAGATTATCGATGGTATATTGCTGCATTTGCAGGGATTGAATATGAATGATTTGCTCAATCAGCTCATTCATACGTGCCGATTCCTTATCGATACGGTCAAGGTAACGGCTGGCATCGGGCGCAAAGTCACGCGTCAGCTCAGTAGCCACATCAAGGCGCGCCAGTGGCGAACGCAGCTCATGCGAGATATCACTTAACATCTGCTTGCGCGCAAGCTCACTCTCCGCCAATCGGGTTGATAATTGGGCCACATCTTTTGCCAATAGTCCTAGCTCATCAGAGCCTAATGTTGATAACTGCGGATTGGCTTGATAATCGCCCTCAATCATACGGTGCACAGTATGTTGCACCTGACCGATGCGCCGAGTCAGCGTCCGACTGAGCCAAAAGCAGACCAAAGTACTAAAGAGGATAATCAGCAGTAAACGCACGGTAAAATTACCGCGTTGCAGCGCCAAGACATCAGTAAAACGCAAATGTGGGCGCAATTGTATGATGGCCGTTTGCCCGTCTGGCAAATCTACGGTTAAATCTGCCAGTTCTGGGCGATTATTAGGGTCAAAAATTACTTCTCTATTCGGCATCGCTGGATGCAGAATTTCATTAATAAAAGAAGGCTTTTCGTAGGCGCTGTCATTTTTATCATTATGCGCTCTACGATTGTCAGACATGGCATGCGATGGTAAGTCACGCTCCACTTCCTGACCGTTTGTTCGACGCTCTTCTCTATAACGATAACGCGGAAAAATAATAGCGCCCTGCTCATCATAAATCCTGATTTGACTCATCAGCCGGCGGTCTTTCCGGTACAGCTGCCTGACGGTCAATAAATCACCAGCTTGTAGCGCCGCAACCACTTCTTGCCGCTTGAGTAAAAGACTGTCAATTTGCACATCCATCCGAGCGCTTAACTCTTTACCATTGAGCCAACGTTCTACCATAACAGAGATGATAGAGGTGATAAGCACAGTCAATAACAGGCTGAGAAATAGCCGCCAAAATAGCGTAATTCGCGGCTTAAATGTAGAAGTAGGCATCGATGCGTCCGTCATTACAGTACTAACTGATAGCCTTTACCACGAATCGCCTTGATAGACTCATCGTGAAAAGGCTGAAGTTTTTTACGCAGGCGCGACACATGCACATCAAGGCTGCGATCAAACGGCTGCAGTTCACGCTGTAAGACATGTTGTGACAGCCACGCTTTACTGACCACCTCGCCTTTTTGTTTAAGTAGCGCCAACAATATATCAAACTCTGTACCAGTGACTTGTAGCTCAACGCCTTCTATTTGACAGATACGCTGATTTTGGTCCAAATGCAGGCGACTCTCTGGCAAAGGGGTATGTTCTGAGGTGGCTGCACCCGATGCGGTAATACGGCTACGTTTAATCACCGCATTAATACGTGCCAGCAGCTCACGTGGGTTACAAGGCTTAGTAATATAGTCATCTGCGCCAAGCTCCAGCCCAATAATGCGATCAATCTCCTCACCTTTTGCCGTCAACATAATAACGGGAATATCGCTAATCGCTGGTAGCTGACGCAGGACACTGAGCCCATCTATCTTTGGCATCATAATATCGAGGACCAATAAATCATAAGGCGCACTATCATGCATGGCTGATTTTAAGCGTTCGATGACCGCCTCGCCATCATGAACACAGTCACTTTGGATGCCATGATTATGCAAATACTCTTGCAGCAGTTGGGTCAACTCTTCATCATCGTCACCCAATAAAATGTTTGCCATCGTTATCCTCCACTCTTATCTACCTTCTCGCCGCTCAGTCAAATGATTCTAAGCATGCCATAGTATGGCTGATATTATCAGGCAAGCACCCATCAATGTGCCACAAACGTTACCTTTCTTAATATTTCATAAATGTTCGCAACTTCTAGCTGTCGTATGATAGCGGCTATCAGCAACAAATACTGATGGCAATTAATGATTCATAGTGGCTATCCGAGACACTTGATAATCATTACTTCTCAGATAAAAAACCTCTTTTCGTAATAATTAACGTTTGCTCCATAATTTAAGGTAATGATAATGAAAAAATTATTGATAGGCTCAGTACTCGCGATATCTAGCGTCTTAACGGTTACGGGCTGTACCAGTGTCAACGCCACCACCGATACGACGCCAGCAACAACGACTAACATGCAAAAGCAGCATAAAGCTGGCATGAAAGACGGCATGCGTAAAGGTGGTATACATAAGGGTGGCATGAAAGGCACTATGGCGCAGCTAGATTTGACAGCGACGCAGCAGGCGCAAATCAAAGCCATTATGCAAGAAAAATACAGTGGTAACAAAAAAGATCGTAGCAAATATCAAGCAGAACGCGCGCAAATGCAGCAACAAATGCAAACGTTGACCAATGCCAAAACCCTAGATACCGCAGCGGTGAACCGCCTAGCCGATCAACAAGCGGCAAAAACCAAGCAGCGCTTTATTGAACGCGTGCAAACTGAGCATGCTATCGCACAAGTGCTAACGCCTGAACAGCGTCAAAAACTGGCACAATTAAAATTAGAAAGAAAAGCAAAAGGTCATCATGGTTCAAAAAACCGTCAGATGCACAGCAAACACCAGCAGTAAGGTCAGTACTGGCAGTAAGATGTGTCATTGACGGCCACTCTTAATGAAAAATATTATATTTAAAAGATATATTCTAAAAAACGCATCGGTTAACCGGTGCGTTTTTTTATTGTTTCTTTTTTTATTGTTTCTATAAGTACTTCACTCATTTAAATGGACTATAAACCTAAAATTTAGCGCCCGACACTTATTCTACCGAACCAAAACGCTGTTGATACATTGGTAGCATGTTAAAGAGCATTTTGCCCATTGCGGTACCATTACCTTGACGATAATACTCGCCAAGCTCAGCGCTATATTCTTTTAAATGAATGCTGTTATTGGAGGTTGGTATCTGACTGTTACTCGGTAAGTTGGGAAACGCCTTATCTTGAGCACGGATAGGCATATATTGCGTAAGGGCATCGACAATGAGACTGCTCTTTTTTGTGGTTTCCATACTCAACTCACCATTTGACTCACCACTTGTTTCATCACTGGCATCGGTTGATAGGTAATGGCGACTGTGCTGCCACTGCAATTGACCGCCTTTACTAAAACCGTATAATTTTTGCACAGGCAGATTTGCAGCTGCAGATAAAGTTGGTGAGTGTGTTTCGAGTAAACCTGTTTCTTGTGTTCTCAGCATTTTATCATCAGCAAAATCTTTCATTTTTACTAAAACTTGTTTGACCATCGATTTACTGGTGATTTTACTGTCCGTAGGATAAAGGTCATCTTGCGTATCAGAAACATTTTGGGTTATCAGCTCAGGATATTGCTGAGTGATGAGTTTATAGAAGGTGCCCATATAGTCTTTATATGCCTGTTCATCGCTCGCCCTACTTTGGACACGGCGAATGATTTTGGCACTATTGAGCATGAGTGCTAGCTGCTTTTCAGGTAATTTGGGTGATAGCGACGTCAAAATATTTGGGGCAATAAAATCAAACTGGCTCACATCAGCTTTGGCATAGATGCTGTCTTCTGCTTGAATGTGGCTTTTTATTACGGCACGACCAAAATCTTTCGGTAACGTACCATCATCAAGGGCTATTTTTAGCCATTTATTTTGCCATTTGGTGCCCAACTTATCATCGGCCAGCTTTGATGTCAGCAAAGCAAAATTGTCCGCCCACAGATAGAGGCTACCAGTTTTAAAATCGATATAAATAGGTTGATTGATACTACTATGATGGTTACGCGCCGAATACTGCGCACTACCCAGCATGGTAAACTTGCCTGCCAGCGGCTGATAAACACCCTGCGCATTCATAGATAATGGCTTTAGCAGATAAGCATCCAGTAATTGCGATTTTTTGATATCTAGTGTAGATTTTTTGCTGTCATATTCATTAAATAGCTTTTGGTAATAAGGTGAGATGGTAGCGGCGCTAGCAGAATCTATAGTAGATGATGCTGACACCGCGACCTCGGCCGCCGCGTCTACCACGTCCTCCGCTGCTTCCTCAACGCTATAAGCCGTACTATCATAGTGGACCTCAGCCCATGCTTCATAGGCTGCTGAGCAGGCTAGGTACGATTGCTTAAGTGCCTCACGCTGGGGCGCGTAATCAATCGACGCAACCTCTTTTTTCTGTGCTTCTGCCTTTGTTAATAAGGCTGCATAAGCTTGATCGTGATTATCTTCGCAATAGCTATCAACATCGTCTGATGCCACCAGTTTTGTGCTATCGATAGCTGTAAATTGATGCTCATTACTAATCTCAATATTACTATGATAAGCAAAAGACTGGCGGCGCTGCTGTTGTAATGCGCTGGCCAATGCGTTTTTTGCAACGCTTGGCGCATTATCTGCCTGTAAATTTTTTGATTGACCAAGATTGTTAGATACATTGGTAGACTGGCAAGCCGTTATCAATAATGTACTGGCAACTAATGTACTAGAAACCAATGCACTAGAAAATAAAGAGCTTATCGTCATCATTGATTTAGAGCACAAGGGATTTATCTGCTTTGCTGTATTAATGGATAAGGCCACATTTAATTTTTTCATTTTCTCTATCCTTGAAAGGCGTTATATTTTGCTAACCGTTATATGTTGCTAAGCGTTGGACGACGATGATGGATACTGAAAATATATCAGCGTATCAGCGCCTATCATCAAACGAGGGGCTTAAAACAAGGTGTCTTCTGCTGTGTCTGTGGCATCATCATCAGCATAATCCACACTTTCCTCAGTTACTCCTGCCTCAGTTGCTTCCACATAATCATAACGCGCATAACGTGCTTTCTCTAACCTCTCTTTTTGCTGACGCTGTGCTGCAAGCCAAGCATTGCCATCGATAGCGACCGGTGCCTCTGCGCCAAAAGACTGTGCCAACAATGTCGCTAATGGGTGTTTATTAAAGCTGGCATTATCATAGCGCGTCTGATTCAAGACCGTGTTTTGTGAACCAAAAAAGTCACTGCCGATATTGGTTCGTTGCTGTTTTGCCAATAAATGGTCTGAGCCATCTAAATAATAGTAATTAATATGATTAAAAGAAATAGGACTCACCGCTTCTATCAGCTGTAGCAATCCGCCAACATCTGCACTTTGATAGCCTTTGTTATACAATTCCATCTTAGCAATCGCAGCTTTCAACACATGATCATCAGGATAGTTTTGTGGGTTTTGGTCAATATGCTTTTGCAGCGAGCGTGAGATGTTTTTAAATATTTTGCCTATAATCTCGCCGCTTTGACGACTGCCAAAATAGACTTTAACCGCCCTATCAGCGCCTACCTCTTTAGCAAACTCATCATCCCGTATATCTACAGCACTGAAATATTCTGGCTCTAATTCCGCCATACTGTTTTGTACGGCGTTAATGACCGCATCATAAATAACGCTTGGCGGTATTTGAGCAATAGAAGTAACCGCTTCAGGTAAACCAAAATTCACCGTATGGGTAGTCATTTGCTCGGGTAACGGCGTATGCTCAGGATTGGCTAGCGCCAAGATAGGCATCAATGCCGATGGATCGATCGTCGCTGCCCCTTTGTTAAAATCAAGAGCAAGCGGTAGTTGAATCGATGAATGGATGGTCGGCGCAACATAGTCGTAGCTGTAGACACTCTGTAGCTGCTTTTGTTTGGGCTTATAATGACTGACGCTATTGAGAGTCAGATATTGATAATGGTAGGCATTCATTGCCTGAACTTGTTCAGGGGTACGGATAAACATATTGATAAGATTGGTCATTAACCCCGGATAAGCACGAACAGCGTTTTCATCTTGAATACCCTTTGCCGTTTTACTGGCTTGCATGTCTTCATAGTTACGTAACCAATCTTTTGATTTGACGCGACTTAAATTAGATAACAAACCACCAGCGTCGCTTTCGTATGGACTATCATCTCTCTGATTGCCGTATTCATTGTAGCCATTCTCGTCATAGCCCTCTGTATCGTAACCATACTTATCGTGACCATATTCATCATAACCTTCACTATCATAGCCATATTCGTCGTAGCCGTTTTGATCATAACCTTCCTCATCATAGCCATTTTGATCATAGCCATACTCATCGTAATGACGCTCTTCTTCGGCAGTGCGCGCAGCGACGGCGGCAGCCACCGCTTCAAAGGCAGAATCGCCACTATAAACCTGATCGTTATCCTCAATATCATTATAGCCGTCAATGTCTTCTTCGACCGCCGCCTCATCTGCTTCTGCTAGATTTTCATACTCATTAATATCTTCATCAGTAGCACTGTTATAAAGATACAGCTCGAGCAATGTTCTAAAAAAACTGCTTGAGCCAGCGTCAATACTATCGGCTTTAATATAGGGAGTTGAATGATAATTAGCCTGCGATACTGACACGTGCTCCGTCGCTAAATGCTGACGAATAGCGCTCAGTAGACGTGCCTTAGCTTGCACTTCTGGGTTTGGGCTTTTAGTTTGGTCAAATAAACGCTGATAACGTTCAGCACTCTTATCCAATTTGCTATTAAACATTTTGCCCTGAGTTTGGTTTTGCTGAGTATCAGCAATACTAAAATCTATGCCTGTCATGGATAAATTGGACTGTGATGATAAGCCTGTCGTCGTTTGACAACCCATTAACGTCACGGTGGCACTTGCAGCAGTAAGCGTATAAAGCACACAGACAGCAAACTTAGTAGAAGACCTTTTATAATTTGTGAATGATTGAGCTACCAAGCTTTGAAAATGAGGCGGCAAGGTGCGTTTAGAAGAGCTAAGCGGTGACATAAAAATCCCTTTATCCAAGCTGATAAACAATTGTGAAGGCAGTATTAAGGCTGCTATTTATAACACAATATATTACAGATTAGTAACGCAAAGGAATTATTTTCAGCAAAAATGATAAGCTGCTTAGATAAATATTGAAGCGCTCTCAATTCTCTAAAAGCTAATGCATTGTTGTTATTGCAAAAATTAAAAAATCGCCATCAAATATGCTCTTTCTGTATACAAGGGTCTTTACCACAAGCAAATATGCGCTTTATAGTTTTCATTAATAATGTCTAAGCCTTTGGTACAATCTAAAATTTGACGATTGGTTTATTCATAATAACCTCTAGAGATTTTGCTAAAGTAAAGCTCATAACAAATTTTCGTTGTCATACAATGATGAATATTTGCATTATTTTTAGTTGAAGCTATTTGTGTATTTCATGAATAGCAAGCACAATAAGACCTTATCTTCTTATCTACGTAAAAAGGAATTTACGATGCGCCAATCACTCTCAAAAATCCATCAAAACGTTCACGGTGATACTTCTCGTTATAAAACAAAAATCAAAACTGCTATCTTATTGATAAGCAGCACTCTATTAATTGCTGTCTCTGCTTATGCCGCAGAAACCAAACCTACGACCGCAAAAACCACTATTAATCCAACCTCGATTAACACCAGTGCGATTAATTTAGCGATTATGGCTGATAATCCGACTGTATTGTCCGAAACTCAGCGCGTTACAAAATCGAAATCCTCAGCCCTAGCGCCCACTACCGCCACAGGCACAGCCGTCGTTAGTGGCAAGACAGCCAAAACCGATCAAGCTATCTACTCAGCTGACGCCATTCATCACCCTGTTTGGGCAAAAAACGGCATGGTCGCCACTCAAGAAGCCCTCGCCTCTGATATCGGCTTAAAGATTTTAAAAGATGGCGGTAATGCTGTTGATGCCGCTGTCGCCGTTGGCTTTGCCTTAGCCGTGACCTTACCGCGTGCGGGCAATATCGGGGGTGGCGGTTTTATGATGGTCTATGATGCCAAGCAAGGCAAAACGGTTGCACTCGACTATCGCGAAAAAGCGCCGAGTAGCGCCTCGCGTGATATGTATCTCGATAAAGACGGCAATGCGGTCAGTGATTTATCCCGCTATCATGGTTTAGCGGTTGGCGTGCCGGGCACCGTAGCAGGCTTGCTTAAAGCGCTAGACAATCACGGCACCATGAGCCGTGGGCAAGTTATGGCACCAGCGATTGCACTGGCAGAAAACGGTATTGAAGTCACCGCTGGGTTGTCCGAATCGCTAGAAGCGTTAAGTGACCGTCTACAAAAATGGCAAAGTACCAAAAAGATATTTTTTAAACCAGATGGCAGTGCCTATCAACCCGGTGAGCTACTACGTCAACCGGAGCTGGCAAAATCTCTGAAACTGATTGCGGCAAAAGGTGCTGATGGATTTTATAAAGGCGAAACCGCGCGTAAATTGGTCAAAGCCGTCAATGAAGCTGGTGGCAATATGAGCTTGCAAGACTTAGCCAATTACAAGGCGATTGCTCGCGTACCCGTTAAAGGTGATTATCGGGGTTATGAGATTGTCTCCATGCCGCCGCCGTCTTCTGGTGGCATTCATATCGTGCAGATTTTAAATATCTTAGAAGGCTATCCACTAAAAGACTACGGTCAAAACAGCGCACAAACCATTCACTTAATGAGCGAGGCGATGCAATTGGCTTATGCCGATCGCGCAGAATATTTAGGAGATGCTGACTTTATTGACGTGCCTGCCAACGGTTTAACCTCACAAGCTTATGCCGATAAACTGCGCAGTTTAATCAATCCCAATAAAGCCACGCCAGCGGCAACCATTAAAGCCAATAACCCACTACCATACGAGAGCGACCAAACCACGCACTTCTCTATCGTTGATAAAGACGGCAATGCCGTAGCCAATACTTATACGCTGAATTTCTCTTATGGCACAGGGCTTATCGCTGAAGGTACAGGGATTTTGTTAAATAACGAGATGGATGATTTTTCTGCGAAACCCGGCGTGCCCAATGGTTATGGCTTAATCGGTGGCGATGCCAACGCAGTTGAGGCCAATAAACGCCCATTATCTTCAATGAGCCCGACTCTGGTATTCAAAGATAGCAAACCTTATATCGTTACTGGCAGCCCGGGTGGTAGCCGCATTATTACTACCGTCACGCAAGTCATCTCCAACGTCATTGACCATGATATGAATATTGCCGAAGCGACCCACGCACCGCGTATCCACGACCAATGGCTGCCCGATGAGATTCGTATCGAAAAAGCCTTAAATGTTGATACGATTAAAAAGCTAGAATCAATGGGACATAAGGTTAGCCCGCAAGCAGCGATGGGTTCAACCCAGTCGATTATGATTACCCCAAATGGCGTTTATGGTTCTTCTGACCCACGTATCGTCGATGCCGCGGTAGTGGGTTATTAAAATTTGATAGTTTGTTTTAAAAGTTAATCTTTTAAAAACAATTGCAAATAATGCCCTTCTCTAGCCTTTATCTTGCCCTCTATTCTTTATTCTTAACCCTATAGAGGGCATTTTTGGCTAAACTCATTAAAACTGTTGATGGTGTATCAAAAAGTATGCTGGGGTAATAAAGGAAGGGTGACAGCCGAAGCAAGATGATATATTTGAGGTTATGAAGACACAAATACAGATCAATTGCCCCGACTGTCACAGTCCCAGTTTTTCGATACATGGTATAAAAAGCTATGGCAAGCAGAACTACCAGTGCAAGGACTGCAAACGCCAGTTTATTGGCGATCATGCGGTAACCTATAACGGCTGTCACTCTAGAATAGAAGATCTCATACGACTGATGACTGTCCGAGGTTGTGGTGTTAGAGACATAGCCGTTATAGCCAAGGTTAGTATTGGAAAAGTGCTTAGCACCATAGACTCATCCATTTACAAGATTGTACCTAAGAAGCGCTACTATGAACGCTTAGAGGTTGATGAGTTCTGGACTTACGTATATCGCAAGAAGCGTAAAGTTTGGCTTATTTATGCTTATGACCGTGCTACTAATGAGATTGTCGCTTATGTCTGGGGATC